>DASXGF010000430.1:0-7710 GCA_036489275.1 Myxococcaceae bacterium
CTTCACGAGTACACGCTGCCCGACGGCTTCAAGTTCGACGTGAACGGCCAGCCGGTGGGCGTCGATCAGGTCCAGCCGGGGATGACCGTCGGCGCGATGATCACCGACCGGGTGACCACCCGGCAGGTCAGGGAGACGCGCGTCGCCTCGGCGACCGTGATGCAGGTCGCTCCGGGCGGAATCGTCGTGAAGACCGCTGACGGGGCTCTCAAGAGCTACGACTTCAAGGACGCGGCCGGGAACGACATCTACTTCGTGCGTGACGGCAAGCAGGTCTCCCTTCGTGACGTGAAGAAAGGGGAGCGGCTGAGCGGGACGTTCATCACGACCCTCCCGCCGCAGGAGATCACCCAGCGCTCCGTGGTCGCCGGGGCCACGGCGCCGGCACCGGCCGAGCCCGCCCCGGCGGCGGTGGCGGCCGCCACGCCCCGGAGACTGCCGCGGACCGCGAGCCCGTTGCCCCTCCTCGGCCTGCTCGCGCTCGTCTCGGCGGGCGTCGCGCTGGCGCTCCGCGGGGTGAGGGCTCTGCGCTAGGAGGTTTCGCGGTGCGGGCGGAGGTGACGTCTGAAGGGCGCAACGCCTGGCGCCCGCGGCTCCAGCTGCTCGAGCGGCTGGCGTGGGCCCTCGCGGTGGTGCTCGGTGGTGCGTGGCTGACCGCGCGATCGGTCGCCTGGATCTCCGAGCGCCGGTCTCTCGACGCCTTCCGCGCCGCGGTGAGCGCGCCCGGCGTCGCGCCGTCCACCGAGGTCCTCGCCGCGGCGCCCACCGGAATCGACCAGCGCCTCTGGGCTCCGGAACGGATCCGGGCCTACGCACGCGCGCTGGCGCGGCCGGGCCCTCCACCGCTCGCGGTGCTCCGCATCCCGAGGCTCGGGCTCGAGGTGCCGGTGCTCGAGGGCACCGGGGAGTGGACGCTCGATCGCGCGGTGGGACACATCGAGGGGACGGCCGGACCCGGCGACGACGGGAACGTGGGGATCGCCGGACACCGCGACGGATTCTTCCGCGTGCTCAAGGACATCGCTCCCGGCGACCTGATGGAGCTCGCGCTGGTCGGCAAGGTCCGCCACTTCCGGGTGGAGCGGCTGTCGATCGTCGAGCCGGACGACACCTGGGTGCTCGCGCCGAGCGTCAGGCCGCAGCTCACGCTCGTGACCTGCCACCCGTTCTATTTCGTTGGCTCTGCGCCGCGACGGTTCATCGTCCACGCCGCGGCGGAGTGACGACGTCAAAGCAGCCCGTCTGCAACGACGACAGCGTACGCATCGGCCTGGTGGGCACGCTCGGGGCACGTGAGCTCGGTCGACGTGGTGTCCCGGTGGTGCTGGCCTCCGGCCGTCGCCGCGCCTCCGGCCAGGTTCTCGCGCTTCGTCACGCGCGTCGTCCGCTGCCCACAGACCTCCGATCTCGACGCCTTCTCGGGCGCCTGACGCTCGAGGAGGCCGTGGACCCGACCTGGACCTCCGACGACCCGGCGCCGGCCCGGGCGGGGCTCCTCCTCGAGGCCCGGCGGGCGCTCCGCCATCCGAGGAGCTGGCCCCGGGCGGTGGCCTTCGCGCCCTCGGCCGTGTCGCGGCAACCGGTGAGCCCCGCCAGCGAGCAACCCGAGCCACCGCTCCGGCGCAGCGCCCGCTGACGTTCCTTCTTTCCCACCTCGATTGAACCGGACACACTAAGCCCGGGACGTCGAACGGAGGAGGGGAGCGCATGCGGATCGCGGTGTGGGCGGCGCTGCTGGTATGCGGTGCAGCGTCTGGAGAGCAGCAGTCTCCACAGCAGCAATCTCCGGTGATCGCGGTGAAGACGGGCCGCCTCCTGGACCCGGTGAGCCAGAAGGTCAGGACCGGTGCGGTGGTCGTCGTGCAGGACGGCCGCATCAAGTCGGTCGGCGATGCGGTGCCCGCCGGCGCCCAGGTGGTGGATGCCTCCGGCCTCACCGTCTGCCCCGGCTTCATCGATGCCCACACCCACGCGCTCCTGGACGGTGACCTCACCGAGAAGGAGTACGACGAGCAGGTCCTCAAGGAATCGCTTCCCTACCGTGCGCTCCGTGCCACCCAGGCGATGCGCATCGCGCTCCAGCACGGCTTCACCACCCACCGGGACATCGGGAACGAGGGGGCGGGGTTCGCGGACGTCGATCTGAAGAAGGCGATCGCGAAGGGAATCGTCGTCGGCCCACGGCTCTTCGTGGCCACCAAGGCGCTCGCGCCCACCGGGGCCTACGGGATCGGCGGAACGGCCTACTCCTGGGAGTGGGAGTGGCCGAAGGGAGTTCAGCTCTGCGACGGCGCGGATGGCTGCCGGAAGGCGGTGCGCGACCAGATCTCCCATGGGGCCGACTGGATCAAGGTCTACGCCGATCGCGGTTACTTCAAGCGGCCGGATGGGCAGATCCGCAGCCTCCCCAACTTCACCGAGGAGGAGCTGAAGGCCATCGTGGACCAGGCGCACCGGACCAACCGGAAGGTCGCGGCCCACAGCATCACGCCCAGCGGGCACGCCATCGCCCTGGCCGCGGGAGTCGACTCCATCGAGCACGGGCACGTGCTCGACGACGCGACGGTGAAGATGATGGTGCAGAAGAAGGTCTACCTCTCGCCCACGCTGACGGTGTCCGCCTATGTCGAGGGGGCGCGCAGCAAGACCAACCCCATCTGGGCCGTGCTGGCGAAGGTCTCGGAGGAGTCCTTCCGGCGCGCGCTGGCCGCCGGCGTGCAGATCGCGCTGGGGACGGATGCAGGCGGGTTCCCCTGGGAGGAGATCAACCAGGCCCAGGAGTTCAAGCGCTACGTCGCCTGGGGGATGACCCCGTGGCAGGCGCTGCGCTCGGGAACGGTCGTCGCAGCGACGATGCTCGGGAAGGAGTCGGAGCTCGGGACCGTCGCGCCCGGCGCGTACGCCGATCTGGTGGGGATGAAGGACGACCCCTTGAAGGACATCACCGCGACGGAGCGCGTCTCCTTCGTGATGAAGGAAGGAGTGGTCGTCGTCCCACCGGGACGCTGATCGCGCCCGGGTCGCCGGTGACATGCCCACCCGCCCGCAACTCGCGAGCGGGGGGCGGGTTCGATTCATCCGAACGGGCACGGCGCCCATGCCGCCGCCCGCTGTGAGGAGACGAACCCGTGAAGACCCTCGTGAAGATGATCCTCGTCGTGAGCGCGCTGTCGTCGCTGGCGATGGCGGCCGAGGTGGACCGCCGCGAGAACCGCCAGCAAGACCGCATCGGGCAAGGTGTGGAGAGCGGTCAGCTCACCCCCGGTGAGACCGCCCACCTCGAGCGGCAGGAGCAGCGGATCGACAACCAGGTGAAGGCCGAGCGCGCGGCGAATGGCGGGCATCTGACCCCGGCCGAGCGCGCGCAGGTCAACCGCGAGCAGAACCGCGAGAGCCGCCGCATCTACGCCGCGAAGCACAACGCGCGGCAGCAGTAGCTGGACGAGGAGGGCGCCGGTCACTCACGGGCCGGTGTCCCCTCAGCTCTCCATGTCGACCCAGCGGATGGTGCCCTCCCGGGGAGCACGTCCGCCACTCTAGCCGCAGGCGGAACTGCCGCGCCGTAACGACGCGAACCCTCATCGGCACCCAGCCGGCATGAACGCGCTCCTCCCCCTCGTGCTCGCCCTCGCCACGCCGTCCGTGTCCCCCGATGCGCTTCCCACGAAGGAAGTCCTCACCCTCAAGGCGGCGAAGAGCATCGCTGACACCGCCGAGGCCGAGGCGCTGCGCCGCGGCTCCGCGGTGGTCATCGCCGTGGTCGACGACGCCGGGCACCTCCTCGTGCTCCACCGCCTCGACGACACCCAGGTCGCCAGCGTCGAGGTGGGCGTCGCCAAGGCGCGGACTGCCGCCATCTTCCGGCGTCCGAGCAAGGTCTTCGAGGATCAGGTGAAGAACGGCCGGGTCTCGGCCCTCGCGCTCCCCGGCGCCGCCGCCCTCCAGGGTGGGCTGCCCATCGTCCACCACGGGCGGGTCATTGGTGCCATCGGCGTGAGCGGCAACACGCCCCAGGAGGACGAGGACATCGCCCGCGCCGGCGCCGCAGCTCTCGCCGACCGCTGACGCGGCTACTCGAGCCCGACGTCCTTCTTCGGATTCCCCACCATCGACCTGGGCACCACCACCTTGTCGAACTGCTCGGCGGTGACGTCGCCCGAGGCGAGCGCCGCCTCCCGGAGGGTCATGTTCTTCTGGTGCGCCTCGTGGGCGATGTGGGCCGCCTTGTCGTAGCCGATCACCGGGCTCAGCGCGGTCACCAGCATCAGCGACTCGCCGACGTACTTGTCGATCCGGACGCGGTCCAGGGTGATCTGCTCCAGGCTGTGCTCCCGCCACCGATCGCAGACGTCGGCGAGGATCGTGGAGGAGTGGAGCACGTTGTAGAGGATGATCGGCCGCATCGCGTTGAGCTCGAAGTTCCCTTGCGAGCCAGCGAAGCCGACCGCGGTGTCGTTGCCGATCACCTGGATCCCCACCATCACCACCGCCTCCTCCTGGGTGGGGTTCACCTTGCCGGGCATGATCGACGAGCCGGGCTCGTTCGCCGGGAGGTTCAGCTCGTGGATCCCGGCCCGCGGGCCGCACCCCAGCCAGCGGACGTCGTTGGCGATCTTGATCAGCGGCACCGCGAGCCCCCGGATCGCAGCGCTGACGCTCACCATCGGATCCAGCGAGCCGATGGCGGCGAACTTGTTCCGGGCGGTGACGAAGGGGTGGCCGGTGAGCTTCGCGATCTCCTTCGCGATCCGCTCACCGAAGTCGGCGGGGGCGGTGATCCCCGTGCCCACCGCGGTGCCGCCGGCGGCGAGCGGGTAGAGCCGCTCCATCGCCCGCTTCACCTCGGACAGCGCATCCTCCATCTGCACCGCGTAGCCGCTCCACTCCTGCCCCACGGTGAGCGGGGTCGCGTCCTGCAGGTGCGTGCGGCCGATCTTCACCACGTCGACCCACTCCCGGGCCTTGGCCCAGAGCACCTTCACCAGGGCCTCGATGCTGGGGATGAGATGGTTGGCCAGCTCCAGCACCACCGCGACGTGCATCGCCGCGGGGAAGGTGTCGTTGGACGACTGCGACATGTTCACGTGGTCGTTGGGGTGAACCGGGGTCTGCGTCCCCAGCGTGCCGCCGGCGAGCTGGATCGCCCGGTTGCCGATGACCTCGTTCACGTTCATGTTCGACTGCGTACCGGAGCCGGTCTGCCAGACGTAGAGCGGGAACTCCCGGGTGTGCTTGCCGGCGATCACCTCGTCGGCCGCGCGATCGATGAGCTCGAACTTCTCCTTCGGGAGCCGGCCCAGGTCGGCGTTCACCTTGGCCGCGGCCTTCTTCACGATGCCGTACGCCCGGTACACCGCCTGCGGCATGCGGTCCTCGCCGATGGAGAAGTGGTGGAGCGAGCGCTGGGTCTGTGCGCCCCAGAGCCGCTCGTGCGGGACCCGCACCGCGCCCATCGAGTCGGTCTCGATGCGGTACTTCCCGCCCTCGATCACCGTCCCGGCCTTCTCTCCCGTCGTGCCGTGCGCCATCCGTCCGGGCCTCCTCGCGCCCGAGATGCCTCCTAACACCGGAAGGCTCGTTCTACAGAAGCGGACGGTAGATCGGTGCCCAGAAGCGCGCGGCGATTGCAGACCGCACGGCGTCCTCGGAGCTGGCCGGGGCCATGCCCGAGTCCTGCGCCTCCCTCGCCACCGCGAGCGCGATCTCCGGGGTGAACCCGAGCAGCTCGTCGAGAGGAGGCAGCAGCGGCGAGGCCGTGTCCTTCCTCGCCGGAGAGTGTGTCCCGAGCGCCCGCGCCGCCGCGAGCATCATCCCGTCGGTCACTCGCCGGGCCCCGACGCCCAGCACCCCCAGCCCCACTGCTGGGAAGATGTAGACGTTGTTGCACTGGGCGATGCGGCGCGTGACCCCGGCGTAGGTCACCGGCGCGTACGGGCTCCCGGTGGCGATGAGGGCGCGGCCATCGGTCCAGCGCAGGAGATCGGCCGGAGTCGCCTCGCAGCGCTCGAGCGGATTGGAGAGCGGGAAGATGATCGGACGCTCGACCCGCGCGGCCATCGCCCGAACTTCCTTCTCGCCGAACAGACCGCACACCGCCGAGACGCCGAGGAGCACCGTCGCCCCGAGCTGCTCCAGGACCGCCTGCAGCGGCACCCTCCCGGCCTCGTCCCTGCGGAACCCCGCCAGGGCTGCGGCGGGCTGGGCATAGGCGCGCTGCCCCGGCGTGAGGTTGGGCTGGCCGTCATGGACGAGGCCGTCCCGGTCGACCAGCAGGATCCGCTGCCGCGCCTCCTCGGGGGACACGCCCTCGGAGCGCATCGCCTGGAGGATGTAGGCCGCCAGCCCGATGCCCGCGCTTCCCGCGCCGGCGATGACGATGCGCTGGTCGCGGAACCGTCCGCCGGTCACCCCGAGCGCGCCGGAGAGCGCGGCGACGACCACCGCGGCCGTTCCCTGGATGTCGTCGTTGAAGGTGCAGAGCGCGTCGCGGTATCGCTCCAGCAGCGGCGCGGCGTGGTCTCGCGCGAAGTCCTCCCACTGGAGGAGAACCCCCGGAAGCACCCGGCGAACGGCGGTCACGAAGCGGTCGACGAAGTCGAAGTACGCATCCCCGCTCACCCGCTCGTGCCGCCAGCCGATGTAGTCCGGCTCGGCCAGCCTCTTGGCGTTGTTCGTTCCCACGTCGAGGAGGACGGGAAGGGTCCGTGAGGGCTCGACCCCGCCGAAGAGCGTGTAGAGCTGGAGCTTCCCGATGGAGATCGCCATCCCGCCCGCGCCCTGGTCGCCGATGCCGAGCACCCGCTCGCCGTCGGTGACCACCACCGCGTCGACCTCGCCCCGGGGGCGGTTCTCGAGCAGCTGCTCGAGGCGGTCGCGCATGGGGTAGGGGACGAAGAGACCGCGCGGCCTCCGGTAGATCTGCGAGAACTTCTCGCAGGCCTGCGCCACCACCGGCGTGTAGACCACCGGCACCATCTCGGTGAGGTGGCGGCGGAGCACCGCGTAGCAGAGCGTCTCGTTCGTGTCCTGGAGCGCGCGGAGATAGATGTGGCGCTCGAGGTCGTCCTCCTTGCGGCGGTACGCCTCGTAGGCCCGCGCGCACTGCTGCTCCAGCGTCTCCACCACCGGAGGGAGCAACCCGTCGAGACGCAACCGCGTGCGCTCGTCCAGGCTGAAGGCCGTCCCCCGGTTGAAGATCGGGTCTTCCAGCAGCGCCACGCCCTGGGGCAGGGACTGGAGTGTGTCGGCGAGGGCTCGCATCGAAAGTCTCGCGGCGGGAGACTCTACACCTCCGCCTCAGGGCGCGTGTGCCGGCCGGCACGTCCCCTGGATCCGGGAGCGTTCCTTCAGAACTGGGGCGAGCGCGGAGGCGGGAGCTTCGTCGGGGAGCACGTCCATCGCCCGCTGCACGGCGTCGAGCGCCTCCTGGCAATCCCCGAGGCGCGTGAGGACGGCGGCGCGCGTGACGAAGACACCGGGGTTCCACGGGGCGAGCGCCTCGGCCCGCCGGAGGCTCTGGAAAGCGCGGGCGAGCTCACCGACCCGCGCCTCCTCCAGCGCGTGGGCGGTCAGCGCATCGACGTCGTCCGGTGCGAGCGCCACCGCGTCCAGCATCGCCTCTCGCCGTCCCTCGACCGGCCCTCCCTCCTCGCGGAGGACCCGGGCGAGGAGGACCGCCGCGTCGGGGCTCCGGGGGTACGCCTTCCGCAG
>DASXGF010000440.1:0-2263 GCA_036489275.1 Myxococcaceae bacterium
GCTCGACGGCGGGGTGAAGCTCGATCCCGCGCGCCTCCCCGCCGGCGCCGCGGACGACGAGCTCACGCCTCCAGCAACGCCAGCTCCGGGTCAGAAGCATCTCGAGGGGCTGCCCGGATCCGAGGCGTGCCCAGGGCGCAGCCTTCTCGAACTCGGCGCAGGCCTCGAGGAACGAGGCGACGACGCTCGGCATCCGGAACAGCGCCTGGAAGCTCGAGAAGGCGAACGCGATGGCGGCCCGCGGCGTCAATGCCCGCTCGGGAAGTGGCTCGACGGGGATGCCGAACGGGGCCGCAACGGCCTCGAGCGCGGGCTCGACCCGGAGCTTCGCGGGCCCGTACCGCGCCGAGAGCATCGCGAGGCCGGACGGAAGGTCTGGCCCGACGAGCGGGTGGGTGAATCCGCCCTCCTCGTTGACGCCACAGAGCAGCCACTGACGTCGCTCGCCGACCAGGGCCGGACCGAGATGGAAGAGATGGAACATCGTTCCCGCTCGATTGCGGATTCCGTGCCGGTCGCCGGGCGCAGGAAAGGCGGGGGGCAGCCATCCTGGCCGGCGGATCCACCGTCGCGGTCCGTGGACGCCGGCGGCAGCGCCGTCCACATTCCGGACGCACCGACGGCTGCGCGCCCGGCGACACCCCGAGCGGCCTGCAGAGCATTCAGCCCGGCCCGCACCCAGACTGTAGGTCTCTCAAGGAGGTTCGAAATGTCGTACGCGGAGCTAGCACTCGGAGCGAGCAACGTGCTCCTCGGAAGTGCCGTAGGAGCCGGAGTGAGCCAGTCGCTCTTCGTGATGCCGCGCTGGTTCGAGTCCCCTCCCGGGTCGCTTCCGGAGCCGGACCAGAGCACCCGCTCGCTGGGCCGCTTCTGGGGTCCGCTCCAGGCCGGATCTGCCGTGGCGCTGGGCACGGCGTGGGCGCTGAACAGGAGCGATCCGGGGCGCCGCCCGCTGCTCTCGGTCGCGAGTGGGCTGTTCGTCGGGACCGCAGCGCTGACCGCGGCGTACTTCGCGCCGGAGCTGCTCCGGCTCATCCGCTCGGGTCAGCAGCTGGGAGCCGAGGAGGTGGAGCGCCGGGGACGAAGGTGGCGAAGCCTCAACTGGGGACGTCTCGTCGTGATGGCCGGGACGGCGCTACTCGCGTCCGTGGCGGCCACGCGGCGGCCAGCGCCGAGGATCCGGCGCCTCCTGATGCACTGATCACCAGAGGCCGGGAACGAGGGCGGGGGTCCGTCGGGCCCACGCCTCCCAGGTCTCGCCGAAGGCCGTGCGGAGGAGGCGCTCCTCGGCGCGGATGCGGACCACGCTCCCGGCGCAGAAGACGATGACGGCCGCCACGGCGCCGACGGGGCGCGAGACCGCGAGCGCGGCGGCGATCAGCATCCCGAGCATCCCGGAGTAGATCGGATTGCGGACGTACCGGTACGGACCGCGGGTGACGAGCTCGTGGCCCTCGACGAGCCGTGCGTCGAGGGACCACTGTCGTCCCAGCGTCCGGACCGCCCAGTGGGTCAGCGACACGGAGCAGACCGCCAGCGCGACGGTGAGCGCGGAGAGAAAGACGAGGGCCGAGAACGGCGCCTCGACGAGCGGCGTTCCCGGGGTTCGTCGGACGGTCCAGACGATCGCGACGCCCACACCCTGTAGGGCGAGGCCGATCAAGCCCAGCGGGTCGCGAGCGCGCTCGGGTGACTCCGGCGGGCGACGGCGAAAAACGAAGATCGCGGCGGAGCTGAACCACGCGGCCAGGACCGCGAGGACGGTCCATCCCTGAAGCTGGGCGACGGTCACGGGTCGAGCCTCCCACGACCGGAGCCGTCGAGGAGCGGGATCTGCGCCCAGCGGGAGGCACCAGGCGGAGGCGTCGAAGGTGCCCCATCGAAGGTGCCTGACACCTTCAATGCTGACACCTTCAATGCCCGCCTGGTCTGGTCCATCCCGCCCCAACTGGCCTGGAGGCCCGACCAGATTCCCGGGCACAAGGACGGAATGGTCTCCCTCCGCGCGCTCGCCCTCGTGCTGCTGGTCGTCCCCGCCCCGAGCACCCCCGCCTCGAACGGCGCCCGCGACTTCGACTTCGAGGTCGGCTCCTGGCGGGTGCACCACCGCACCCTCAAGAAGCTCCCCGACGGCGGCACGGAGTGGGTCGAGTTCGAGGGCACCAGCACCAACCATCAGATCATGGACGGCCTCGCGAACATCGAGGAGAACGTCTTCCACACCGCGAACGGCACCCGACGCGGCGTGGCGCTGCGCTCGTTC
>DASXGF010000472.1:0-2138 GCA_036489275.1 Myxococcaceae bacterium
CCACCGGCGGTGATGGAGGCCCTGGCAGCGAGCGCGCCCGGATCCACGCTGTGGATCGTTCGCGGAGCACGGCACGGGGGGTACGCACGGGTCGATCCGGTCGGCCTCGAGCAGCACTTCGCCTGCTTCTTCGATCGCGCCCTGCTTCCGGTGCAGGCTCCCGGATGCCTCTAGGCCGGAGCTCGCTCGGGTCCCATCTCGGGTGCAGCGACCGGAGCTCCGAGCGGCCTCGCCCGGAAAGTGGCGACGGTGAGCGTCCCGCCGGTGGGAACGGCGAGGGCTGCGCACCACCCAGGCTCGGGCGACCACGACCGCACGGCCCACGGGCCACCCGGGGCCTGGACCCCGACTGGCCCTCCCGAACGATCGAGCTCGACCTCCACCGATCGCAGAGGCTCGGTGAGCCCGCAGCCGCGGGCCTTGAGGACGGCCTCCTTGATCGTCCACAGGGCGGTGAACCCCGAAGGGCGCTGGTCGGCCGGCATCTCGGTGAGCCATTTCGTCTCCGCGGCGGCGAAGAAGCGACGGGCGAGCGGCAGTGGGTCCCGCTCCGTTCGGACCGGCTCGAGGTCGAGACCGAGCGCCTGCCTCGCCGCGACGGCAACCGCTGCCCGCAGACCGGCGTGGGTCAGGCTGAACCGGAGCCCGGAGGCGTCGAGCACCGAGGGATGACCCTCCGGGGAGATGGCGAACCGCCAGTACCCCGGGGCGCAGCCTCCGTAGGTGGACAGTGCGGTCCGGACCAGCGCATGCGCGGCTGCGAAGGCGTCGCGGAGCTCCGGGGTGCGGAGTCCTCTCGCGCGCTCCCGCTCGTCCCCGTCGAGGACATCGAGCCACCTGGGGTCCGGCGGACCCGTCCGGTCGAGGAACCATACGTGCACGGTCCCCGCGGCGAGCGGTTCGGGAGCGACGGTCGTTTCCGCCGAGATCCAGTCCTGCGTCTTCGACACGAGTCCAGAAGTCTTAGGGGCAGAAGGCTCGACGCTTCAAGAGTCACCGGTGACCGTCCCCAAGAAGGCGCTGGCGCGCACCTGCGTTGCCGGTGTCGGGAATGCTGGTGCGTCCCCAGGGGCATGGGACAGACTGCCGGACCGGATTCCACTGGAGAGTGGATCTCCGAGCACTGCCCACCGTGAGCGCGACGACCAGTCAGGCGATGGAAGCGATCAACCGGCGTACCTGGCGCTCGGACGAGGCGCTTCACTGGTTCCGGCAGCTCGAGGGATTCATCGATCCTGCGGAGCAGGTCTGCTTCGAGCGTCTAAGGTCCGAGATCACCGGAGCGCGGGTCCTGGATCTCGGGGTCGGCGCAGGACGGACGACGCGCCACTTCCTCGGCATGGCCGCGGACTACGTCGGGATCGACTACACCCCGGAGATGGTGGCCGCCTGCCGCGCCAAGCACCCTCGGGCGCAGATTCTCGAGGGAGACGCCCGGGACCTCTCGCGATTCGCGGACGGGACCTTCGACCTGGTCAGCTTCAGCTTCAACGGGATCGACGCGGTCGACCTCGAGGGGCGCCGCCGGGTTCTGGCGGAGGTGCACCGTGTCCTCCGACCGGGCGGCGCATTCTTCTTTTCCACGATGAATCGCGACGGTCCGGACTTCCGCTCGGGGCGACCGACCGGCCGCCACGCAGGCAGCACCTCCAATCCCATCCGGCTCGCGGGTCGCTGGCTGCGCATCGCCTGGGGTTGGACCCGGGGCCTCGTGCGGCGATGGCTGCATCGCAGGCACGAGGAGGTGTCCGGGGAACACGCCATCCTCCTCCACGCCGCCCACGACTCCGGCATCCTGGTCTATGCCACCACCTTCTCCGAGCTGCTCCAGCAGGTCGAGCAGGCGGGATTCCTGCCTCCCGAGGTGCTGAGCCCCCGGACCGGAGCGGCACTCCGGCTCGAGCAGCTGCGAGAGGAACCTTACTTCCAGCTCATCGCCAGGCGTGCCCCGGCCGCCCCGGCATGAGGCGTCGCGGACGTCGCGCTCTGGTCGCCGTCGGCGGCGCCGTTCTCGGACTCCTCGTCGCCGAGCTGACCGTGCGGACCGTCTGGCCAGCATGGGTGGATCTTCATCCTCCGCGAGTCCGGCTGGCCGACGCCGACCGGGAACGGGCGCGCTCCGTCCTCCCCGGGGTGGA
>DASXGF010000541.1:0-4433 GCA_036489275.1 Myxococcaceae bacterium
CGCAACGCGCTCGCCTTCCAGATCGACGGCCTCGACGCGCTCATCCGACCCTTCGCCCGCGTGGACCGTGAGCGGTTCGGTCGGCCCACTTCCCGCGAGCGCCTCGTCGACGGACCGCGGCGCCGCTGGAAGTGGCTGGAACCCGCCGGTGTCGCGTGTGTGTCGGCCATGCGCGGTGGCTGGCACCGACAGTCGTCGGTGTGAGATGGTCGCTGCCGCTTGGCAGCCGCCCGCGGTCTCACACTCGCCTTGATCGCTTCGTTCGGCTGCGCCATGGCGGAACCGCAGACGAGGAGCGACGCCTCACCGGCCACGCCTGACGCCGGTTCGCCCCGCGGGACGTTTCCGGTCGTGCAGCCAATTCTCGGTGCCGACCGGCGGACCGTGTGGAACCCGGGGTTGATGTCCGCCGGAGGGATTCCGTCGCGAACGAAGATCTGCGAGACGCTCGATGCCGCGAAGTACGGGAGCGGCGCCCGCGAGGCCTCGTCGGCGATCCAGGCCGCGCTCGACGGCTGTGCCGAGGGCGGTGTGGTCCAGCTCTCCGCGGGGACCTTCCTCACCAATCACTACGTCATCGTTCGCAAGCCGGTCACCCTGCGAGGTGCAGGCGCGGGCGTGACGATCCTCCGCAAGACCAACGGTGCCAGCCCGAACCAGGAGTTCCCTGCCGACGCGCAGCCCATCCTCATCGTCGGGCACAGCCGCTGGCCTCACCCGGACGAGGAGTCCTCGCAGAATCTCGGAGCAGATGGGGAGAAGGGCTCCAGCTCCGTCAGCGTGGCCAGCGGGAAAGCCTTCAGCCCGGGTCAGATCGTCCTGGTCGACGAGCTCTCCGGAGCAAACTGGCAGGTCGACCCCCTCGGTCGTGGGCGCGTCTGGGCCTCGCCCGACTGGCGCGTGGTGTGGAAGCTCCATGAGCCACGTCAAGCCGACGATGACCCGCTGACTCCCACCATCCCCACGGGGGGGCTGCGGCGTCCTGGTTCTCCCGCCAGGACCGGGTGACCGCGGAGATGAAGGAGATCGCCTCGGTCAAGGAGAACGTGATCACCTTCACCAGCCCGCTCCACATCGCCTATCGACGGTCGCGCATCGCCCAGGTCACCGCGATGTCGGCGGACGGAGAGCACTTGCGCAACGCCGGGGTGGAGGACCTCACAGTCGTCGGTGGTTCGGATGGAGCCATCCGCTTCGAGGCCGCCGCGTACTGCTGGGCGAGGAGCGTGGAGGTCACCAGCTGGCACGGAGAGGGCGTCGCGATCGACCAGTCCTTCCGGGTCGAGGTCCGCGACTCCTACATCCACGATGCAGCCTGGGCCCAGCCGGGCGGAGCCGGGTACGCGGTGAGCCTCAGCACCGGCAGCTCCGAGGTGCTGTTCGAGAACAACATCTCCATCCTGGCCAACAAGGTCATGGTCGCCCGGTCCGCCGGCGCGGGCTCGGTGTTCGGGTACAACTACGTCGACGCCGGTTACATCAACACCAACGGGAGCTGGGTCGAGGTCGGCCTCAACGCCTCACACATGGTGGGCCCTCACCACGTGCTCTTCGAGGGAAACTACGGCTTCAACTGGGATTCCGATCACACGCACGGAAGCTCGACCTATCACACGATTTTCAGGAACTGGCTGTCTGGCTTTAGAAGGAAGTTCACCAATCCGCTCGACGGAAAGACGGTGGACGACTCGACCCAGGCCGGCAACGGCCCGAGACGATGCGCGGGTGCCTCGGCCTATTCGTACTGGATGAGCTTCGTCGGGAACGTCCTCGGCACCCCGGGGGCCATGACCGGCTGGACGCTCGAGCCCACCGGTCCCGGCGGGATGCTGAAGCCGGCGATCTGGCTGCTGGGCTGGGATGACAAGCAGGGCACGCCCTACGACCCGACCGTGGCCGCGAGGACGCTGCGGCACGGGAACTTCGACTACCTCACCAATTCGGTGAGCTGGGACCCCGGGAGCGACGACCGCGGTCTCCCTCCCTCGCTCTATCTGAAAGAGAAACCGGCCTTCTTCAAGAAGGGCAAGGGCTACACCTGGCCCTGGGTCGACCCCGTGGGGCCGAAGAAGCTCTTCATCCTTCCGGCGAAGGCGCGCTTCGACGCGGGAACTCCGTTCAAGCAGCCCTAGGCAGGAGGCGGGCCCCGGCTCAGCGAACGTCGCGGGCCCGGCGCTCCAGGAACTCGGCGAGCGTCCGGACGCCGATGCCGGTGGCACCCTTCCCCAGGTAGCCGCGCTCGCGCGGTGCCAGTGCCGGCCCGGCGATGTCCAGGTGCGCCCAGGCCGCGTCGCCCACGAACTCGCGCAGGAAGATGGCTGCGCTGATCGCCCCGCCCCAGCGATCACCGAGGTTCTTCATGTCCGCCACGTCCGAGCGCAGCGTCTCCCGCTGGAGATCCACCAGCGGCAGCCGCCAGAACGACTCGCCGGCCCGCGCCGCCGCCGCGAGCAGCTCGCCAGCGAGGCCGTCGCTGTTGGAGAAGAGGCCTGCCACCCAGTGTCCCAGGGCGACCACGCACGCGCCGGTCAGGGTGGCGAGGTCGATGAGCGCGGCCGGGTTCTGCTCACCCGCGTAGGCGAGCACGTCGCCCAGCACCAGCCGCCCCTCGGCGTCGGTGTTGGTCACCTCCACCGTCTTCCCCAGCCGCGAGACCAGGATGTCTCCCGGACGGTAGGCCGCCCCGCTGGGCATGTTCTCCGCCGCCCCGAGGTACCCGAGGACGGGGAAGGGCAGGGCGAGCTCCGAGGCAACCTGGAGCGCCCCGAGCACCGCGGCGCTGCCTGCCATGTCGCTCTTCATGTCCGCCATGTTCTCGGCGGACTTCAGCGACAGGCCTCCTGAATCGAAGGTGATGGCCTTGCCCACCAGCGAGACCGGGCGGGCCCTGGCCGCGGCGGCCTTCTTTGGCCGGTAGACGATCTCGATGAGGCGGGGAGTGTTCTGGCTGCCCTGGCCGACGGCGGAGAACATCCCCATCCGCAGCTTCTGCAGCTCCCGTGGACCGCTGACCCGGACCTCCAGGCCGCGGCCCTTCGCGGCGCGCGACGCCTCCTCGGCGAGCGCCTCGGGCGTGAGCCGGCCCGCGGGCTCGTTCACCAGATTCCGGGCGAAGTTCGCGGCGTCAATCACGTGGAGCGCCCGCTCCAGGACCTCACCCAGCGGGCGAGAGCGGGAGGCACCGTCCGGAAGGAGCAGCCGGACCGCCTCGAGCGGCACGCGCTCCTCGCGGTTCTCGGTGCGGTACTGGTCGAAGCGGTAGGCGCCCAGCATCGCGCCCTCGGCCACCGGACCGAGCGTCTCGCCGGGATCGCCGGGGACCGCCATGGCCACCGAGCGCGCGCGCACTCGCTGCGCCGCCTTCACCGCCCGGCCCGCCGCCTGGCGGAGCGCTTCTGCGTCGGTCCGTTCCCGCGGCCCGGTTCCGACCATCACCACCCGCGCCGCGGGCAGCCGTCCGTGGGTGTGGAGGACGAAGGTCTGGTCCGCCTTGCCGCGGAACCCTTCCTCGCCGGCGGCCCGGAGCAGCTGCCCGGACAGCGCCTGGTTCACCTCGGCCACGACGCCGTTCGGCTTCGGGGCTTCCTCGGCGAAGAGGACGAGGACGTCGGCGCGGGTGCCGACCGGCGCCCCGGAAGCCAGGGCGAACTGCGGAGCAGGAGTGTCGGGCATGGGAATCAGTCGCCGTCGCGGCGGCGTGGGTCCTTCCCCGCCTCGTGGACGAGGAGCGGGGAGAAGAAGCAGTCCTTCTTGGTGTACTCGTCGAAGGAGAAGGCGAAGCGGTAGCTCGCGGCCGCGCGCTGGTTGCAGTCGGTGCGCTCGCAGAAGCGGCAGCCGATGCCGGTCGGCACCGCATCCCGTCTCAGATCCGTCGTGGGCAGGCCGTAGGCGAGGAACTGAGCGTTCTCGGCATTGGTCCCCAGCCCGATGCTGTAGGCCGTCCCGTGGACGATGGAGCCGCCGATGGGCTGAAGCTGCACCTTGGCGAAGCAGAAGTAGGTCGTGCCGTCCGGCATCATCGAGTACTGCCGGGTGAGCTGGGACGGGTTGAGGAAGGCGAGGTGGACCGCCCACTTCCCGCAGGAGCCCCCCGAGGCGAACTTCAGCCCGTCGCCGCTGTAGCGCTTGCTGATGTTCCCCGCGAGGTCTGCCCGCAGGAAGTGGAAGGGGACGCCGAGCCGCTTCGGGTCGCTCAGGTTGCAGAGGCGGTGGGCCACCGTCTCGTAGGTGGTGCCGAAGATCTGGCTCAGCAGCTCGACGTCGTAGCGGGTGCGCTGCACCTCGCGGAAGAAGTCCCCGTAGTTGAGGAGCAGCGCGCCGGCGAAGTAGTTCGCCAGGTTCACTTTGATCAGCTTGGGCGTCTCGGCGTGGCGCGTCCTAGTCCCGCCGAGGATGGGCTCGAGGAGCCGGTCGCGATCCATCAGGAGCAGGCC
>DASXGF010000543.1:0-1961 GCA_036489275.1 Myxococcaceae bacterium
TACTCCGTGAAGCGGGCCGCCGGGATCCTCGGCCTCGGCCGGGCCGGCGTCTTCCCCATCCCGGTGGACGAGCGCTTTCGTCTTCGTCCCGAGGCGCTGCCTGCGACCTTCGAGCTCGCCGAGCGCGCGGGACGCCGAGTCTTCGCAGTCGTCGCCAGCGCGGGCTCCACCTCCACCGGAGCGTTCGATCCGCTGGAGCCGGTCGCCGAGTTCTGTCGCCAGCGGGGGCTCTGGTTCCACGTGGACGGCGCGCACGGCGCGGCGGCGGTCCTGTCACCGAAGTACGCGCACCTCGCCGCAGGGATGGGGCGGGCCGACTCGGTGGTCTGGGACGCGCACAAGATGATGCTGCTGCCGGCGCTGCTGACCGCGGTGCTTTTCCGCGACAGCCGGCGCTCCTACGAGGCCTTCTCCCAGCGTGCGGACTACCTGCTGCGCCAGCACGCCCACGGCGAGTGGTGGAATCCGGCGCACCGCACGCTCGAGTGCACCAAGCGGATGATGGGGTTCGAGCTCTGGGCGGCGCTCGCGTTGCACGGGACGCGGATGTTCTCGGACTACGTGACTCGCATGTTTGACCTCGGGCGGACCTTCGCCGCGATGCTCGATGACGCGGACGACTTCGAGCTGGCCGTCGCTCCGGACTGCAACATCGTCTGCTTCCGCCACGTGCCGCCGGACTACGAGTCGCTCGACGCACACCAGGAGCGGATCCGGGCGCGGCTCATCGCCGAGGGGAGCTTCTACCTGGTGCAGACGCGCCTCCGGGGGCAGGTCCACCTCCGGGTGACGCTCATCAACCCGCTGACCAGCGAGGCCGACCTGGAGGCGCTCCTCGCTGCCATCCGCCGGGCGGCCGAGCCGGACCGCGAAGACGACCGGGACGAGCACCTCGGGGACTGACCGGAAAGATCCGTGCCAACCGAGGTCATCGTTCGCGAACGAGCTCCTCGAGGCCCCAAAACGAGTTCTCTGAGACGTTCCTAAGCCCGCGACTCGACGACCCAGACGAGTTCTCTGAGACGTTTCTCGCCCCCGAGTGAAGGTCTCCACGGCGTTCGGGCGCCATGGCCGGCCGGTCCTGGGACGGCGGCGCCCGGAGTCGGTCACTGGCTGGTCGTCCGGAGGGCGGCATGCCGGTCGCTCCGGGCGTTTCGGAGGGCCTCGGGGTGGCTCGGTCGGTGCAAGCTCGGACGCACCATGCCGAGCCGACCCCCCTTCATCGTCTCCGCAGCCGACGTCTCCGAAACCCGGCACCGCTACCCCAACAGCGACGAGCAGATGGCCCCCACGCGCGCCATCGGCCGCACCGCCGGCCTCCGCCGCATCGGGCTCCACGTCATGCGCCTCCTCCCGGGGACCCGCAGCTCGTGGCCCCACGCCGAATCGAGCGAGGAGGAGTTCGCCTTCGTCGTCTCCGGCGAGGTCGACGCCTGGATCGACGGCGAGCTCCACCACATGAAGGCCGGGGACCTCGCCGCCTTCCCCTCCGGGACCGGCATCTGCCACACCTTCCTCAACGACGGCGAGCACGAGGCCGTCATCCTCGTCGGCGGCGAGGCGGACAAGGAGGAGAACCGCATCGTCTACCCGGTGAACCCGAGCCGGAAGACCGACCTCCCGTCCTCGTGCTGGTGGCACGACGCGCCCGCTCGACCGCTGGGACCGCACGACGGCCGCCCGCGCCGCCGCTGACGAACATGGGCACCCTCCTCCAGGACCTCCGGTACGGAATGCGCAGCCTCGCCCGGCGCCCGGGCTTCGCCGCCGTGGCCATCGCCACGCTCGCGCTGGGGATCGGCCTCAACGCCGCGGTCTTCACCGTCGTGGACGCGGCCCTGGTCCGGAGCGTGCCCTACGCCGAGCCCGAGCGGCTCGTGCACTCTGGCAGGTCCAGGACAACGCCGAGCGCCGGAAGTTCCCCTTCGCCTGGGAGACCCTCCGCGAGCTCCAGGCCTCGG
>DASXGF010000717.1:0-10613 GCA_036489275.1 Myxococcaceae bacterium
CGGCGAACGCCCGGAACTGCTCCTCCTGGTACAGCGTGGGCATCTGCCGCTCGAGAACCCCCGCCAGGCCCGCCCGCTGCGCGAGCGGGAGGTGGCCCGCCTTGGCCTGCAGGGCCTCGTGCAGCTTTCGCCACGCCTTCCGGTACTCGACGTAGAGCGGGTACGTGGCGCTGGCGACGTCGTGGGCGAGCGCTTCCTCCGCGCCGGGGCGCGCGGCGACGTCCTGCCCCAGGGCCAGCTGGAGGAGGTCCACGTCGAGCAAGGTCGCGCCGGAGTCCGAGGACTGAGGGAACGACGAGATCGCCACCCGCGACTGCGCGGCGGCCGGGGCGGGCGGCGGCATCACCACCGCGGTCGCCGGCACCGGGGTGGGCGCCGGGGTGCTCCCGGTCCGAGGCGGGGAGCTCGCCGGCGGGACGAACTGGGTGGGGGGCGCCGGGATGCGCTCCCCGGCGGGACGGGGTGGCGCGGCCGGGAGCGGGGAGGGGACCGCCGCGGGAACGGGCGCCGCGGCGGCGCGCACGTCCTGGGTCATCAGGCGGAATTGCGTGCGGTCCCGGTTCTGCTGCGCGGCGGAGGCTCCGCTTCCGCTGGCCCGCTGCAGATGCAGGCGAAGGTCGCCGATGCGCAGATCGGACGAGTCCTTGAGGGTGACCGGGACGTTGCTCTCGATGCGCTTGCCGTCCACGTGCGTGCCGTTGGTGCTCCCGAGGTCGATGACCTGGATGCGTTCCGGATCGAACCGGAGCACCGCGTGCGACAGCGAGACGTAGCCTTCCTGCAGGCTCAGCTCGTTGAGCGCATTGCGTCCGATGCGCACCGGAGACCGCTGGAAGGTGTGCTCGGTGAACTGGTGTGTGGCACAGTTCTCGACGCGGACGGAGAGCATGCGCGCAGGGCCTCGATCAGAGCCTACACAGAGTCCAGGCGTTTCGAGGAGCGCGTCCGCCACCGGTGTGGTGCCGATGGAGTCCCATGCGCCAGCTTGACCTAGAGGTCCCCGTTCCCGCCCACCGGGCCGAGCTGCTCTCGGATACCGCCGGGCGGATGGGGGTCAGCCTCTCGGATCTCCTGACCTCCTCGGCGGCGGCGTACGCCCGGAAGGCCGCCGGCGGCACCACGCCCCGCGGCAGCTCCGCGCTCCGCAAGACGGTGGGCTGGGGTGCTCGGCCACCCGAGGAGGCAGAGGCCGAGCGGATTCCCGTCCGGCTCGGCCCGGAGGTCCTCGACCTCATCGAGTCCGCCCGACGCTCGGTGCGGTGGGAGGCGTCCGACGGGACCACTGCCCCCGTTACCCTCGAGGAGTACGTGCTGGGGGCGGCGGAGCGGATGATCAAGAGCGGGTCCGTCGCGACCCGCAAGGCCCCCGGCGAGACGGCCGCGCCCCCCGTGCCGGTGGTCGCCGCTCCGGCCGGCCCGAGCGCGGTGTCCCGGACGTCTGCGGCGACGCTCCGCTGGGTCCTCATCGGCGCCGGCGCGCTGACCACGCTCTTCCTCGTCCTCGCCCTGGTGCTGGCCGT
Source organism: Myxococcaceae bacterium (assembly GCA_036489275.1). Classification (GTDB taxonomy): domain Bacteria; phylum Myxococcota; class Myxococcia; order Myxococcales; family Myxococcaceae; genus RPRB01. The sequence continues at coordinate 1,521 of DASXGF010000717.1, forward strand.
GAACCGTCGTGCGGCGCCCGGCCGTGCGGACGCAACGGGTTCCGCGGGCCCCGCCGCCGAGGAGGGAAAGCCGCTCCTTCCGCCGCCCGGGAAGGGTCCCCAGGCCGCCACCCCGGACCCCTCCGCCGCGCCTGCCGATCCGGGCCGGGCGGGCGAGGCGGTCTCCCGGTGGGAGCGCCAGGCAGACGCCACCAAGTCTCGCAGCGGGCGCGACCACACCGAGCAGATCGACGGGATCCTCGCCCAGCACCTGGGGGGCGGCGGGCGCGAGGACGCCTATGCCGCGGCCATCGCTGCCGCCGTCCGCGACGTGGCCGACCGCTATCCGGTCCCTCCGGCCCTGGTGAAGGCGGTGATCCGCCGGGAATCGGCCTTCAATCCGCGGGCGAAGTCCCGGGTGGGGGCCGTCGGCCTCATGCAGCTCATGCCCTTCAACGCCCGGAAGGTGGGCCTGCGGGAGTCGGAGCTCTGGGACCCGGAGCGGAACATCCTCGGGGGGACCCGGCTGCTGGCCGCGCTGCTCCGCTACTACAACGGGGACATGGTGGCCGCGCTCGCCGCTTACAACGCCAAGCCCCGGAACCCGTTCGCCCCCCTCCCCAGGAACGGGGAAACGCCCGAATACGTGACGATGGTGCTCCGGTACTTCGACGAGTACACCCGCCAGGGCGGGACCGGCCTCGGCAGCCGTCCAGGTTCACCCTGAGCGGAATCGGGGTGTGTCCCCGCTCCGGCGGCCGTCGCCTCCACCGTTGAAACCCTCCCCGAGGCCAGGTCAACTGTCCGGCCCGGGGCAACCACCAGCACCGGAAGGAACCGTGTCGCTCCAGCCCGGCACGCTCATCGGTCGCTACGTCGTGGTGAGAAAGCTCGCCGAGGGCGGGATGGCGGAGATCTTCCTTGCCGCCGTCCAGGGCCCCGAGGGCTTCGAGAAGGAAGTGGTCATCAAGCGGATCCGTCCAGGCTTCGCCAACGACCCGTCCTTCATCCAGATGTTCGTCGAGGAGGCGAAGGTGGTGAGCCGCCTCAACCACGCGAACATCGTGCAGATCATCGACTTCGCGCGGCACGAGGAGACCTACTACCTCGCGATGGAGTACGTGCGCGGCCGCTCGCTGTCCGAGGCGCACAAGCGCGCCCGCGAGCTGAGCGTTCCGCTGCCCCCGGTGCTGGTGGCGCACCTCGGACAGGAGGTCGCCCGTGGGCTGGCCTACGCCCACCGGCTGAGCGACGGGGGCCGGACGCTGGAGCTCGTCCACCGCGACGTGACCCCGCACAACATCCTCCTCTCCTACGACGGGGCGGTGAAGCTCACCGATTTCGGCATCGCGAAGGCGGGCAACCGCGCGACCACCACCGGGATGCTGAAGGGCAAGTTCGCGTACATGTCGCCCGAGCAGGCGCGAGGCGAGCGGGTGGATCCGCGCACCGACGTGTTCGCCCTCGGGATCACCCTCTGGGAGCTGCTCACCGCCGGCCGACTCTTCGACGCGGAGACTGACATCGGGGTGCTCCGCGCGGTGCAGGAGCGTGAGGTGCTCGCGCCCTCGATCCTGAACCCCGAGGTGGAGGAGGAGCTGGACAAGGTCGTCCTCCGAGCCCTGGAGCGGGACCTCTCCCGCCGCTACCAGTCGGCGCAGGAGCTGGAGCGGGCGCTGGCGCACGTGGTCCTCCGCACCGCGCGCTCGCCCGACGACACCGACCTGGGCGCCTGGATGCAGGAGCTCTTCCCCATCGAGGCCAAGCGGGCAGAGCCGAGCGTCTCCCGCTCGGTGCCGCCGCCCGTCGCCCCCAGCCGGCGGCCGACGCCCGTGCTCGTCGCCTCCGCGGCCTCCGCGGCCGAGGGCATCGCCGACCAGCTGGCCGGGCTCGAGCCCGAGGTTCCACCGGATACCTACTCCGTCACTGCGAGCAGCCGGACCGTGCTCTCGGGAGGCAAGGCGCGCGACGAGTCGTCGCACCGGACGCCGGTGACGCGCACGCCCGTCACCCAGAGCCCGCTCAAGCAGAAGCCCCCGCCTTCACTGCCGCTCGCCGAGCGGTTCCAGCAGCTCCGGGCCGCCGCGGTGGCCTGGGTGGTCGGGCACCGCGTCCCCGCAGCGGTCGCCGCGGCCGGCGCGCTCCTCCTCGTGGCGGTGGGCGTGACCTGGACGTTGACCCGGCACTCCACCGGCTCGACCGCCCCGGCGGGAAGGCGTGAGCCGGCTCGCCCCGACGACCTCGCGCTGAGCCTCACCCCGGGCGGAGAGAAGAAGATCGAGCCTCCGCCTCCGCCGCCGGCCGACGTCACGCCACCCCCCAGCGCCGACCCCGGGTCGCTCGCCCTCACCGTCATCCCCTGGGGAGCGGTGTACGTGGACGGCAAGCTGGTCCGCGCCGAGCACGTGGGCATGCACGAGTACGTCCTCTCCCCCGGGACCCACCGCATCCAGGTGAAGGGGCAGAAGCCCAGCGACTTCGAGGTGGAGATCCGTCCCGGGGAGCGAGAGACCCGGCGCGTTCGGGTACGCTGACCGAAGAAGCCCATGCTCCACCTCCTCCTGGTGCTCGCGCTCTCGCAGAACGGCGATGCAGGCGCGCGCCGCACGGCAATCCTCGGGGTGGACGGATGCGAGACGCCCCTGGCCCGGAGCCGCGTGGCGCAGGTCCGTGAACAGCTCGCTCCGCGGTTGCGCGGCGCGCTTCTCTCGGAGGCGGACACCGCCGCCCGGCTCGGCGGGCTCCCCGGTAGGCCTCTCCCCGAGCTCCGCCGTGCGCTCGACGGCGCCCGTGATGCGTTCTATGGCGGCCGCGCGCAGAAGGCGGCGCAGGAGCTGGACCGGGTGCAGGAGGAGGCGTTGCGCCTCTTCCCCTCCGACGAGCGCTGGGCGCTGGTCCGCGAGGCGATGGCCACCCGCGCCCTGGTGACGATGAAGTCCGATCCCGCCGCCACCGACAAGACGCTGCGGCGGCTCCTCTCGGTGGACTCCGGCTGGGAGCCGGATCCCAACGACTATCCGCCGTCGTACCGGAAGCTCGTCGACGCGCAGCGGGCGGCGGTCAAGACGGCGGGCACCAACCGCCTCGACATGAAGGTGGACCCCGCAGGGACGCCGGTCTTCGTCGCTGGTCGGCCGGTGGGCAAGGCCCCGGTGAGCGCGCAAATGCCGCCGGGTGACTACCTGGTGGAGGCGGCGTTCTCCCGGCGCGGGATGGGCCGGGTGGTGACGGTGCCTCGTCCGGGAGATCCGCCGAACTCCGTCACGCTCTCCATCGGGCTGGAGGGCGCCGTGGCCCCGGGCGCGGGCCCATGCATCGCGGTCAAGGGCAGCCAGCCCCAGCTGCTGTCCCGGGTCTCGGACTTGCTCGGCGTGGAGCGCCTCCTGCTCCTGCGCTCCGAGCAGACGCCGTCGGGTCCCTTCCTCGTGCTCACCGAGTGGGACCCGCGCACCCGGTTGGAGCGCAACGAGCTCCGGGCGAGCATCCCCAGCCCCACCCTGCAGGACGTGGCCGCGAAGGACCTCGCCTCGCGCGTGCAGCTCTAGAGCGTTCCCCGGCTATCCCGAAAAGTCCTCGAGCCGCGTCCAGAGCGAGGGCCGGTCCACCCGCATCCTCCCGCCGTCGAGGGTGATGGAGCGGTCGTCCTGCGCCCGGCGGACCACGTTGCCCGCGCCGGCCGGAGCGTGCGGGTCCCTCTCCCGGATGGAGAGCTGCTCGTGCACCGACAGCGCCGCCGGTCCCGGGCTCAGCGTGCTGTCCAGCTCGAACACCCGGGTCACGCCCGGTCCGGCGCTCCGCTCGAGCTGGCGGTGCGCCCAGACGATGGCCGGCCCGGCGCAGGCACCGGTGAGGGTCGAGAACGGCTCGCCGATGAAGCGCCGCCCCCGCTGCGGCACGAGCCGCACCGGACGCTGGCACACCGCGCCCTGGCAGCGCTGACCCTCGAGAAGCGCCACGTCCACGCCGCCCAGCTGCTCGAGGCGCACCGAGGCACGGTCCGGGGCGCTGCGTGCGGTTCCGAGGGCCACGACCGCCAGCGCGCCGGGATCCAGGCGGACCCTGGCCAGCGGGCCGATCGCATCGCCGTCCCCGGCGCCGAGCAGTGGCACCCAGACCAGACGCTCCCGCTCCGAGAGGGTGGCGACCACCGCCGGCGGAGGCCCACGCCGGGGCAGCGGCTTCGGCGGCGGCTCCTCGCGGGCGGCGCACTTCTCGTCCACCTCCGACCAGGCCACCGGCGCGCCGGTGCAGTCGAGCGCGGCACCGTTCAGCGTCCCGGTGCGGGCGTCGTAGCCGTGGAGCAGCAGCGCTGCCCACTCCTCGGGCAGCACCTCGGCCGGGGCGTCCGCCGGCCGCTTCGCCGTGCACAGCGCCTCGGGGGGAGGCGGCGCGCCGGCGCAGGCGGCGAGGAAGGAGAGGACGGCGAGGACAGGCGCCCGGGCGGCCCGGCTCATCGCACCCCCTCGAAGGCGAAGGTCCACCGGCCCTGGTCGGCCAGCCCCACCTCGAGCCGCGCCGGGACGGTTCCTGCCGCCATCCGGGTGAGGAGCTCGCGAGAGAGCTCGGGGAGGAGCGAGCTACGGAGGATCTGGTCCACGTTACGGGCGCCGGTCTCGCTCTCCGTGCAGCGGGCGGCGAGCGCGTCGACCGCTGCGTCGGCGAACCGCGCCTGGATGCCGTGTGCCGTCTCGACCCGCGAGACCAGCCCCGCGACCTTGAGCCGGACGATCTCCTTCATCACCTCGGGCCCGATGGGCGCGTAGGGCACGATGGTCATCCGCGCCAGGAGGGCGGGCTTGAAGTGGGCGCTGAGGACGGGCCGGATGGCGGCGGTGACCTCCTCCGCGGTGGGAGTGGCGCCGTCGGCGAACAGCTCGACGGTCTGCTCGGTGGCGAGGTTGCTGGTGAGCACCACCACCGTGTTCTTGAAGTCGATGGTGCGGCCCTCGCCGTCGTTCAGGACCCCCTTGTCGAACACCTGGTAGAAGAGGTTCATCACCTCGAGGTCGGCCTTCTCGCACTCGTCCAGCAGCACGACGGAGTAGGGCCGCTGGCGCACTGCCTCGGTGAGGATCCCGCCCTCCCCGTAGCCCACGTAGCCGGGTGGCGAGCCGACCAGCCGCGAGACGGTGTGCTTCTCCTGGAACTCGCTCATGTTGATCGAGGTCATGAAGCGCTCGCCGCCGTAGAGCGCGTCGGCGAGGGCGATGGCGGTCTCGGTCTTGCCCACGCCCGACGGCCCCACGAAGAGCAGCACTCCCACCGGCGTGCCGGGGTTCCGGATGCCGGCGTGGGCCGTGCGGATGACCTCGGCGACGGTCCGCACCGCCGCCGGCTGGCCGCGGATTCGCTTGCCCAGCGTCTCCTCGAGCCTGAGCACCCGCTCGGCGAGATCGCTGCGCATCTTCCCCGCCGGAATGCCGGTCCACTGGGAGATGACCTGCGCCACGGAGTCGGCGTCCACCTCGGGATGCACCAGCGTCCGGTCCCCACGCGCGGCGGCCAGCCTGGCCCGGACCTCCTTCACGCCGTTCATCGCCGCGTCCCGCGCCGCGCCCTCCGGCGCCGCGGCGAGCGCCTTCTGCGATTCTTGAAGGGCCCGGACCTCGGCCAGCTCGGCCTCCCAGGCCTGCTGGAGCTCGCTCTTCCTCCGCTCGGCGGCGACCAGCGCCTCGTCGATGCGCTCCACCGCGCCTTCCTCCACCGGGTGGGCCTCGGAGCGGTCACGCGCCAGGCGCTCCCGGGCTTCCTTGAGCGCGGCCTGCTCCGTCTCCAGCGCCACCAGCGCATCGGGCCGGGTGGCGAGCTCCATCTTCACCCGGGCGCTCGCGGTGTCGAGCAGGTCCACCGCCTTGTCCGGCAGCTGCCGGCCGGAGAGGTAGCGCTGGCTGAGCTTCACCGCGGCCACCACTGCCTCGTCGCGGATGGTGACCCCGTGGGTCTTCTCGTAGAGCGGGGCCAGGCCGCGGATCATGATGATCGCCGCCTCCTCGTCCGGCTCGTCCACCTTCACCGGCTGGAAGCGGCGCTCGAGCGCGGCGTCCTTCTCGAAGTACTTCTTGAACTCGCTCCAGGTGGTGGCGGCGACGGTGCGCAGCTCGCCGCGGGCCAGGGCCGGCTTGAGCAGGTTGGCCGCGTCGCTGCCTCCGGCCTGTCCTCCCGCGCCGATGAGGGTGTGCGCCTCGTCGATGAAGAGCACGATGGGCACCGGCGAGGCCTTCACCGCGTCGATGACCGACTTGAGGCGGTTCTCGAACTCTCCCTTCACCCCGGCGCCGGCCTGCAGCGCCCCGAGGTCCAGGCCGTAGAGCTCCACGGTCTTCAGCGAGTCCGGCACGTCGCCGGCGGCGATGGCGCGGGCGAGGCCCTCCACCAGCGCCGTCTTCCCCACGCCCGGCTCGCCGACCAGGATGGGATTGTTCTTCCTCCGGCGCGCAAGGATGTCGATGACCTGTCGCACCTCGCGGTGACGGCCGAAGATGGGGTCGATGAGCCCGTCGCGGGCGCGCTGGGTGAAGCAGGTGGCGAACTTCTGCAGCGGCTCGGGAGCCCCGCCGGGCTTCCCCGCAATACCCGGTTTAGCCGCCGCGCCGCTGGCTCCGGGCGCCGGCAGGGACTCCTCGGTCTCCACCCCGGGCGCGAGCGCGTCCTCCAGCGAGCTCCGCAGCTCCTCCTTCGAGATGCCCTCCAGCTCGGGGTAGGTCTCCGAGGTGTACTTCCCCGGCCGGAGCACCAGCTGCGCGAGCAGAAATCCGGACCTGAGCCGCACCGCGCCCCAGTCCACCGAGGCCACCACCCAGGCATCCTCGATCCACTGGAACAGGCTCTCGGAGAAGACCGGACGCCCGGCGTTCCCGGTGCGAAGCCCGTTGAGCACCCGCTCCACGTGGGCGAGGAGCCTGTTCCGGTCCACGTCGTGCTCGTGGAGAAGGCGCGCCGCGTCGCCCTTCTCGTCCTCGAGCATGGTCGAGAGCAGGTGCTCGACGACGATCTCGTAGGCGCGCGAGTTCGAGGCGCGTCCGACGCTGGCCTCGAGCAGGCGGGTGGTGGTGGGGGTGAGGCGGCGGACGAGGGCTCTGGGCTCGACGAGCATGGTCTCGACTGTCTCCTAGGCCGCCGCGGTTCGCTCCGGGTGGAGCGGGTCGACGACCAGCACGGTCTGCTCGCTCCGGGAGCGGAGCCAGCTGCTCCGACCCAGACGAGATGTTCCCCGCGCCGAGAGCTGCAGTCCGGGCGTCTCGCGCGGAAGAAGGGTGATGGCGATCAGCCAGTCCAGCGGGTCACGCACCAGCCAGGCCACCACGTCGCGGGCCAGGGCCAGCAGCTCCCCGCCGGCCCGGAACTGCTCCAGCACGGACCAGGTCGTGGGACCGATCGCCACGGTGAAGCTTCCGGCCCGGTCGTAGACGCGGTGGCCGACGAGGAGGTCCTGCCCGAGCACGGTGCAGCGGGCGCCCAGCCGGGTCCAGTTCTCGGGATCCACCTCGGTCCACCGGCCGGAGCACTCCTCGACCCGGATGGTCGCGTCTCCCAGCCGAGGCCCGAGCACGCTCCTCAGCGCCGCCTCGAGCTCGCGGGGGCCGCGGCTTCGCCGGACCAGCAGCGGGGCCAGTCTGAGGAGGTCTCCGCGGGAGAGCGGCCCGGTCCAGCGCTCCGGGCCCGCGTCCACTCCGAGCAGGCCCAGCGCCCGGACGCTCCAGGCATCCTCGAGCCCGCGGGTGTGCTCGGTCGAGAGCTGGTAGCGCACCACCGCGCGGAAGAAGAGCGAGAGCAGCCGGTGGTGGAAGAGGTCGAGGAACTCCCGGCGAAGCGGCTCCTCCTCGTCCTCGTGGAGCAGCTCCTCGGCCAGGTAGGCCGGCATCGGGGACATGCTCCCCGACAGCCCGAGGAACCCGCTGGTGAGGAGGTACCGCGCCGTCTCCCGGTCCCCGTCCTCGAGCTCGAGCGCGACCACGTCGGAGGCGTGGAATCGGAGCCCGCGGTCATGGCGGAACTGGATGCGCTCTCCGGAGAGCGGGCCCTCGCCCCCCACCCGGACCGCCTCCGGTGTCAGCCGCTCGAGGAGCCGCACGAGCGGCACGAACCCGAGCCGCAGCGCGAGGAGCGCATCGGCGCCGGGGGCGTCGCTCACAGCAGCGGCTGGCTGCCCGTCCGCGGAGTCCATCGGGTCTCGGTCCTCGAGGGGAGCTGCAGGGTGGTGAGGCTCTGGAAGGCGTTGAGCGTCAGGTGGGCGGCGAGCAGCTCGTCCAGCACGCAGCCGAAGAGGAACGCGTCCCCGGGGCTGACGAACCCGGTCTCGTCCAGCTCCACCACCGTGCTCTGGCCGCGGACCACCGCGCCCTGGTGGAGCCGTCGCGAGGCCTCCAGGCGGACCCGCCCCACCGCCTCGGCGCGCCGGGTGTTCGCCCGGCCCACCGGCTCGTCGCCGAAGGCCTGGAAGTTGTAGAGGCCCACCAGCGCCGAGAGGAGGCCGTCCTCGGCCAGCGAGCGCTTCACCAGCGCCACGTGGGACAGCACCCGCCAGAGCAGCTCGCTCCCCAGCGGCGGCCGGAGCGGTTGACTCACGGGCAGGAGATTCTCGAACTGCGCCAGCGCGGGCGAGCTCGGCGCCGGCACGTTCACGTCCTTGAGGCGGAGCCGCCGGGGCAGCCCGCGGTGGGTGCAGGTCAGCTCGAGCGACAGCGTGCGCTCCTCGAGGCGAGGCTCCACGTCGCGGGGGGTCTCGAGCGAGAGGTAGGTGTCCACGCCCTCGTCGATGGGCGAGGCGCTTCGCCGCAGACGGTAGAAGGCTCCGGTACCGCCGGAGTGGGCGAAGGAGGTGAACGGCTGGAGCGTCTCGCGCTCGGCGCTCCCGGAGCGGGCCGAGAGCACCTGGTCCACCGAGTAGACCTCCATGTGCCGCGGGTCCACGCCCGAGGCGCGGATGAGCAGCTCCTGTCCCGGGGCGTTGAAGCGCAGCGGCTCGCCGTCGGCGCGAAAGAGGTTGATCGCCGGGGTGCAGTGGAGCCGGAACACGTCCCGAGGCACGCGCTGCCCGAGCGCCGGCGGACGCTCGAACTCGAACCGCACCTCGAAGCGCTCCTTGAGGGGAATCCTGTCCAGCCCGCCGAGCTC
>DASXGF010000032.1:0-5399 GCA_036489275.1 Myxococcaceae bacterium
GACCGCGAGCGCGCTGTGTCCCTCGTACTTGAAGCGGTGGATGGCTCGAGCGAGCGGGCCGGTGTGCACGAAGGCGGCGTGGGCGGATCGAAAGGACGGCGGCGCCCGGAGGCACCGAGGGCACGACCCGGGGCGCTCGACCGGCTCGGCGCACCGGCCACAGCCGGGGAGGGGCACTGGCTCGGTGGCCAGCGCGCACAGCTCGCAGAATGGCGCGTCCGCCTCGAGGAGCGTCGCGCAGGCCGCGCACGCCGGCGGGAACACCAGTCCCAGCAGCTCGGCCGCGAGCGACATCTGGACTCGCTTCAGCAAGTCCCGGGCCGGGTCGGAGGGCTCGTTCCCGGGGTCGGCGGGCACCGACGACCCCGAGGTTCCCCCAGCCGTGGTGTCAGACACCTCGTAATGGAGCCCCCGACCGAGGTCCCGGCCGTGGTGTCAGACACCTCGTCGTCCCTCGTGGTGACACCTCATGGTACCCCGGCCTTGTCCCCCCGGACGTGTCAGACATCTCGTAGTCCCGGTCCGTCCTGGTGGCGCCCCGGCGCCTCGAGGTGCCGCCCCCTGAGGTGTCAGGCACCTCGTAGTGGGACACCTCGTAGTCGGTTGGCGCCCGGGCCCCTCGAGGTGTCGCCCCTGAGGGGTCAGGACACCCCGTAGTCGGCACCTCGTCGTCGCCTCGTAGTCGGGGCAGCTCGTCGCCCGCCGACGCATTCGGGCGAGCTCTCCCGGCAAGGTGTCAATCACCTCGCGACCCACCCCGCGACCCCGCGACCCCCGGTTGTGGCCCGCCCCGCGACCCGGTCGGGAACGTTCCGAGCCAAGGAATTCCCGGTTTTCTTCTCGGGATCCTCAGCACCTGTCGCACGGCAGCTCTGCGGTGACGGTCGGCAGCCGCCGGGCTGGTGAGCGGCGGCGGCAGCAATCCGGCTGTCAGGCGGGAACAGGGAGGCCGGCGACGGAGACGCCAGGGTCCGCGGTCCGGGACGCCACCGTCACGGGGAGCGGCCCTCCCAGCGACCACTCAGACCAGCAGGCTGTTCCGGTCCATCTCCTTCGGCTGGGGCAGCCCCATGATCTTGAGGAGCGTCGGCGCCACGTCCGCCAGGATGCCGCCGCTCCGCAGCTTCGCCCCTGCGAAGTCCGGGTGCACCAGATGGATCGGCACCGGATTGGTGGTGTGCGCGGTGTGCGGCTGCCCGGTGACCGGATCGCGCATCAGCTCGCAGTTCCCGTGGTCGGCGGTGATGACCAGCACCACGTTCGCCCTCGCGCACGCCTCCGCCAGCCGGCCGAGACAGCCGTCCACCACCTTCACCGCCTGGATCGCCGCGTCGAGCTTCCCGGTGTGCCCGACCATGTCCGGATTGGCGTAGTTCACCAGGAGGAAGTCGTACTTGCCGGAGTCCACCGCCTGGACCAGCCGCGCCGTCACCTCGGGCGCCGCCATCTCCGGCTTGAGGTCGTACGTCTTCACCTCCCGCGGGCTCGGGACGAGCACTCGCTCCTCACCGGGGAACACCACCTCGCGGCCGCCGTTGAAGAAGAAGGTGACGTGCGCGTACTTCTCGGTCTCCGCGGTCCGGAACTGCGTCAGCCCGTTCTCGGCGAGGACCTCGGCGAAGATCTCTCTCGGCTGCTCGGGAGGAAAGGCGACCGGCAAGTCGAAGGTCGCGTCGTACTGGGTCATGCACACGAACATGCCCAGCCGGAGACCCCCACGGTCGAACTCGTGGAAGCCCGCGACGGCGAGCGCCTGCGTCAGCTCGCGCGCCCGGTCCGCCCGGAAGTTGAAGAACACGACCGCGTCGCCGTCGCGAATCGTGGCCACCGGCGCATCACCGTCGACGATCACCGTGGGGTGCACGAACTCGTCGGTCACCTTCTCCGCGTACGACGCCCGGACCGCCTCCACCGCACCCGGGGCGCGCTGCCCGGCGCCGCGGACCATCGCGTCGTATGCCTGCTGGACCCGATCCCACCGCTTGTCGCGGTCCATCGCGTAGAAGCGGCCGATGACAGTCGCGATGCGCCCGGCACCGGTCTCGCGCAGGAAACGCTCGAGCTCCTCGACGTACCCGAGCGCGCTCATCGGCGGCGTGTCCCGCCCGTCGAGGAAGGCATGGATGAACACCCGGGACACGCCACGGGTCTGCGCCGCCTTCAGCAGGCCGAGCAGGTGCTCCCCGGACGCGTGCACCCCGCCCGGCCCGATGAGACCCATCAGGTGCAGCGCCCTTCCGTTCACGCGCGCCGCATCCAGCGCCGCGACGAGCGCGGGGTTGTGGACCAGCTCGCCGCGCTCGACCGCCCGGTTGATGCGCACCAGGTCCTGGTAGACGATCCGCCCGGCACCGATGTTGGTGTGCCCCACCTCCGAGTTGCCCATCTGCCCCTCGGGGAGCCCCACCGCGAGCCCCGAGCTCTGCAGATCGGACCGCGGCATCTTTCCCGCGAAGCGGTCGATCGCCGGCGTGCCGGCGAGGAGGATCGCGTTGTCCGCGCGCTCGGAACGAACGCCCCAGCCGTCGAGGACGGCCAGGAGGACCCGGTGCTTGGGAGGCATGCGCCTAAAGTAGCCAGGGCGGCGGGGCGCGTCGACGGTCACGTACAGCCGGCCGAGGCACCCCCCCGACCGCGGTACCGCATCGCGCCACGTTCCCGAGTCCGGTGAGACCTCGCGGCCCGAGTCCCCGGCCCCGAGATCCGGGTGGTACAACCATCCCGTGGCCAGCCGCTCACAGCCCTCGGCCCAGGCGCGCGTCCGGGCCTTCGACTGGCTCCGCGGCCTGGCGGTGCTGGTGATGATCGAGACGCACGCGATGGTGCTGCTCCGCAAGGAGCTGCTCGCCACGCGCACCGCCGGCGTCCTGGACTACGTGAACGGGCTCGTCGCCCCGTCGTTCATCTTCGCTGCCGGTTTCTCCCTGGCCCTGGTCCAGGTCCGCGCGGCCGCCGGCGGAGGATCGCGGAGCCCTCGCGTCCTCCGCTCGCTCCGGCGCATCGGCGAGGTGCTCGCCGTGGGCACGCTGATCAACTGGATCTGGTTTCCGATCTCCGTCGACCCCGGGTGGCTCCTCCGGATCGACATCCTCCAGTGCATCGGGATCACCCTCCTCGTTGCACTTCCTCTGAACGTGGCGCTGGCGTCGAGACCGAAGGCGCTCACCCTCGCCTCGCTCGGCGTCGCGGTGGCCCTCTTCCTGATCTCTCCCTACGCCGACGGGGTCACCGGGCCGCTCCAGGACCTGTTCAACAAGACGGGCCCGCGACACTCGGTGTTCCCGCTGCTGCCCTGGGCGGGCTGGGCCTTCCTCGGAGGCGCCGCCGGAGCCACGGCGGCGCTCGGAACCGTCGCCCAGGTCCGCCGGCTGGCGTTCGCCATCGGCCTCGGCTCGATCGTCGGCTGGCTCCTCCGGCCGGTGTGGCTCGCGATCTACCCGCCGCACGCCTTCTGGGTCACCGATCCGGCGAACACCGGCGCGCGCGGTATCTCGGTGATGGCGTTGCTCCTGCTCCTGCTCGCGATCGAGGCCCGGGTGCCGGCAGGGGAGCGCCGCTCAGCCGCGGTTCGCCTGCTCGAGCTGTTCGGCACCTCGTCGCTCGCCGCGTACTTCTGGCACGAGATGCTCATCTACTACGAGTTTCGCGGAGTCTCGCTGGTGCGTGTCGCCGGGGGCCGCTGCGGATGGGCGGGCTTCACGGGGCTGGTGGTGCTGCTCGTCGCAGCCACCGCGGTGCTGTCCTGGCTGACCGACCGGATCTATAGGCGAATCGACCGCCGTCCCGCTCCGCGCCCGGTCCCGGCCGTCGGGCCGGTCAGCGCTTGAGCGCGGCGCCAACCGCCTTCACGACGTCGCGCTCGCTCGGAAAGCCGGTCAACCCCTTGCTCGACACCACCTTCCCGTCGACCGCGACCTCGAAGATGCCGCCGCTGCCGGGAATCAGCTCCGCCTCGACGCCAAGAGAGCTCTTGAGCTCGGCCGCCGCACGGGTGGCCCGGGGAAGGTAACCTCAGGAGTTGCAATAGGTGATTGTGACCATGCGACCCGGATGGATAATCCCTCCCCCTCCGGAGTGCATCGTCTACTTGTGGTACGGCTCGCCGCGCAGCAGCGTGAAGGCCCGGTAGAGCTGCTCCAGCAACACCAGGCGCGCCAGCCGATGGGGGAGAGTCATTCGTGACAGGGCAACGACTTTCCAGGCGCGCTCGCGCAGCGACGCGTCCAGCCCCTCGTCGCCGCCGATGCAGAAGACCAGCTCCCGGCCGGCGTCGCGGGCGGTGGCCACCAGCCGGGACAGCTCGACGGAGTCCAGCTGCGTCCCGCGCTCGTCCAGCGCCACCAGCCAGCTGTCCGGCCTCACCTTGCCCAGCAGGGCCTCGGCCTCGCGCCGCCGGGCGTCGGCCGGTGGGAGCGCTCCCTTTGCCGCGGGGAGCTCCACGAGGTCGAGGTCGACGTACCGCCGCACCCGCTCCGCGTAGCCCCGGACTCCGGGCTCGAACCACCCGGATCGATCGCGCCCCACCGAGAGGACGCGGAGCTTCAGCCGACCTTCTCCTTGGGAGCGTCGGCCCAGAGGCCATCGAGGTCGTAGAAGGCCCGTACCTCGGTGAAGAACACGTGCACCACCACCTCGCCGAAGTCGAGCAGCACCCAGTGCCCGGTGTCGAACCCCTCCGTACCGATGGTGCGGTGGCCTTCGTTCTTGAGCGTCTCGCGGACGTGCTCCGCCGTCGAGACGACGCCGCGCTCCGAGTCACCGGAGGCGATGACGAAGTAGTCCGCGTAGCTGCTCATCCCCCGCACGTCGAGCAGCACCACGTCGGTCGCCTTGCGGTCGACCAGGAGATTCGCCGCGCGGCGCGCCAGGGCCAGCGCCTCCGGGTTCTCCGGGCGCGGGGTGGTGGCCGGGACGGGCGCGGTCCGGCGGGGACGCTTCCGGGGCGCCGAGCGAGGCGCGGCCGGGCGGGAACGGTGGGTCTTGCTCTTTGCGGGACTCAACGGCGGCGCACCATAAGTCAGAGCGCGCGTGCCGGGCGAGTGGTACGAGGGTTTCCCGATGGGCAGCGAACGCGAGGCGCAGTTCCGGAAGCTGGCGGCCGACCACCCGAGCTCGCCGATGGTCCACTTCTCCCTGGGGAAGCTCCTGCTCGATGAGCGCCGCTACCCCGAGGCCGTGGAGAGCCTCCGCACCGCGGTCTCCCTCCAGCCGGACTACGCGGCGGCCCTGGTCTCCCTCGGGGACGCGCTGACCGGCGCGGGGCGGAAGGACGAGGCCCGACAGGTCCTCGAGGGCGCCCGGGCGACGGCGCTGGCCCAGAACCATCCCTCGCTGGCCGAGGAGATCGACGAGCGCCTCGCGGAGCTCTGAGGCGAGACGGCGGAAACCGGCGGTCGAGT
>DASXGF010000038.1:0-7339 GCA_036489275.1 Myxococcaceae bacterium
CCGGTCGAACGACGTGGTGGAGGCGGTGGTGCTGGTGCGGGCCGCCGAGTCGCTGGGCGACTTCCGCGCCTCCTCGGCCGAGCCGGCCCTGGTGAAGCAGCTGTCCTACCGCACCTCCGCGCCAGAGCAGACGCTCTACGCTCGCATGGCCGCGGCGAGCACGCTGGGCAAGATGCGCTCCGCCGAGGGGCGCAAGGCGCTGGAGCCGATGCTCGACGAGTCCGAGCCGCTCGCCCGCGCCGAGTACGCCCGGGCGCTGGTGCTCATCGGCGGCCGCGACGCCATCGCCGCCCTGCAGCGCTCGGCGGCGCACGGACCGTGGGAGGCCCGCCAGTACGCCATCGGCGCCCTGGGGATGCTCGGGGACGAGCGCGACCAGCCCACGATGGATCGCATCGCCGCCGACGAGCCGAAGGCCACCGCCGCCGACTGCAAGAAGTACGGCTGCAACCTCCCGGCGGACGAGGTCGCCACGAACCGGCTGAAGACGGTGAAGATCTTCCAGGCCCCGCTCCGCGCCGCCGCCCAGTGCAAGGCGGCCATGGACTGCTGGACCGGCAAGCTCGGTGACGCCGAAGGGCCGGTCCGGCAGCGCGCCGCGCTCGAGCTCGGGCGGATGGGCAAGCCCGAGGCGGTCAAGGCGCTCAGCGACCACCTGACGGACAAGGAACCCGAGACGCGCGCCGCGGTGCTGCAGGCGCTGATGTGGCTGGTGCAGGGCAACGCCGCCTCGGCGAGGCAGCTCGTCCCGATGATCCCCAAGTTCGAGCAGCAGGTCTCGGCGGATCGCGGGCGCCAGGACTACGCGGCGACCAACGAGCAGCTCCGGCGCCTCATCACGGAGGTACGTCGCCGGGGCGAGCAAGCCTGACCGCTGCATCGGCCACTCCGGCCGGCAGCGCCGCTCGACGCGGCCCCTGGAACGCGCTGGGGAGGATGCTGAAGGGCAGCACCTTGGCCAGCGCCGCCAGGAGGAGGAGCCCTCCCGGAGCGGCGAAGATGGCCAGCGCCGGGATGGCCTTGGCGAGGTCGATGAGCTCGAGCCGCATCCGCCGCCGCTCGTCCTGGGTCAGCGTCTGGCCGATGGCCAGCTTGCCGAGGAACACGCCCAGCTCGCCCATCATCCGGGCCTCGAGGAGTAGGGCCTTGGCGTTCTCGTCGAGCGAGCGGAGCATGTTGCTGACCCACTCGTCGCCGAGCGAGGCGGCGTTGTCGCTCACCGCGAACACGTCCAGCACCGAGCGGTTCGAGGCGTAGAACTCGGCCACCTCGCCCTCGATCTCCCGCAGCCCTTCGGGGGAGATGCGCAGCGCGCGGGCCAGCGCCTTGAGGAAGGCGAGCTCGGCCGGGGACCGCCGCCCTTCCACCAGCGAGGCGAGGAGCGTCTGCTGGAGGATGAAGCGCCGCAACGGGAGGCTCCGCACCGGGCGCACCAGGACGTCCAGGTCCGGCCGCTCCCGGAAGACCTCCTTCACCCGCGCCCGCAGCAGCGGGCCCACCGGCTTCGGGAGAGCGAGCGAGTCCACCTGGCGGAGGATGGCCCGTCTGGCCGCCGGCGTCGGGGCCCGCTCGGCGCAGGCGAGCGCGGTCAGCACCTCGACCAGCATCGCCTTCTGGCGCGCGGCCACGGCGAGCCGCCGCTTGGCGTGCTCCAGCCCGAGCCGGGTGTGGAGCCAGGCGGCGAGCGCCAGGTGGGCGAAGAGCTGCGCGTCCACGTAGGCCGCGCCGTTGTGGAGCAGGAGCCCGTAGAGCGGGTCCGCCCCCAGCGACATCGCCCGGTCCTCGAGCAGCGTCTCCAGCCGGGCGACGCTCCGCCGCGGAAGCGTCCCCGTGCTCCGGAGTGACGTCTGCAGCGTCTCGGCGAGGCGGAGGTGCCCGCTCCAGGCGGCGAAGAGGATGAGGAGCCGCTCGACGCGGCGCTCCGGGCCCAGCCCGGCGATGTCCGCCAGGTCCAGCGCGAGCCTCACGAGCGTCCGGAGCACGGCCAGCGACAGCTGCTCCTCGCGGGTCATCCCCGCCGGATGCTCGACGTGCTCCGGCGTGCCGTAGAGGAGCCCGCTGTCGTGGAGGACCATCCGGACGTGCATCCGGGCGCGGGCGCGCGGGCTGGTTCCGGGGTCCCGGGCGTCCACCAGCGGCTGATGCCGCTCCAGCTCCTGTTCCAGGAGGGCCGTGAACCAGCCGGACTGACCGAAACCCATGACCTCTGCGCCCGCCCTCGTGCGTTGGGGCGCCACAGCCCCGGCCGACTCGACGCCGCGGCTTCCGACCCGATTCAAACGCCGCGGGGCTGACCTAACCGAACGCCGCGGCCGCGGTCTACCCGATCGAACGCCGCGGCCTTGACCTAACCTCCGGCGGGCGAGCAGTTCAAGCGGACGGCGACGAGGCGGGCATGCCGCGCGCCGTCAGCCGTCACACCCGGGGGGTCACTTCACGGCCTTGACCCGCGCGCGCTTCTCGTCTGCCTCGTCCGGCACTGCCTGGACCGGCGACGGCTTGAGCACGCCCACCTTCTCGAGGAGCTTCCGCTCCACGACGGCGGAGATCTCGGGGTGGTCCCGCAGGTAGTCCTTGGCGTTCTCCCGGCCCTGGCCGATGCGCTCGCCGGCGTAGGCGTACCAGGCGCCGCTCTTCTCGATGATGTTCTCGGCCGAGGCCATGTCCAGGAGGTCTCCCTCCCGGGAGATGCCCGTGCCGTACATGATGTCGAACTCGACCTCCTTGAACGGAGGCGCCATCTTGTTCTTCACGACCTTGACCCGCGTCCGGTTGCCCACCACCTGCTCGCCGTTCTTGAGGGCGCCGATGCGGCGGATGTCCAGGCGCTGGCTGGCGTAGAACTTGAGCGCATTGCCACCGGTGGTGGTCTCGGGGTTCCCGAACATCACCCCGATCTTCATCCGGATCTGATTGATGAAGATGACGCAGGTCTGGCTCTTGGCGATGGTGCCGGTGAGCTTGCGCAGGGCCTGGCTCATGAGCCGGGCCTGGACCCCCATGTGGGCATCGCCCATCTCCCCCTCGAGCTCGGCCTTGGGGACGAGGGCGGCCACCGAGTCCACCACCAGCACGTCGATGGCCCCGGAGCGGACCAGCATCTCGGCGATCTCCAGGCCCTGCTCGCCCGTGTCGGGCTGCGAGAGGAGCAGGTCGTCGGTGCGCACCCCCAGCTTGCGGGCGTAGCCCACGTCCATGGCGTGCTCGGCATCGATGTAGCCGCAGATGCCCCCCTTCTTCTGGGCCTCGGCCACCACGTGGAGGCTGAGGGTGGTCTTCCCGGAGGACTCAGGGCCGTAGATCTCCACGATGCGGCCCCGCGGAACGCCGCCGACGCCGAGGGCGATGTCCAGCGAGATGGAGCCGGTGGAGATGACCTGGATGTCGCGGATGAGCGGCTCGTCCTTGCCGAGCCGCATGATGGAGCCCTTGCCGAACTGGCGCTCCACCGCGCCCATCGCAAGCTCGATCGCCTTTTCCTTCTCTGGGTTCACCGCCATGGGGTTGCCTGACCTCGCTCCGTGCTCGGTGGATGGGACTGAACGCTGTTTCAGTATGTCCGAGAGCGATCTCCTAGTCGACTCCCCTGACACCTCGAGGCCAGATGAACCGGGCCGAGACCAGGGCGGCCACCCCCGGAAGCAGGGTCCCCACCCCGTAGCGGAGTCCCAGGGCGCAGGCGAGCACTCCCACGGCGAAGACCGCCTTGCGCACCCAGCCCCGGAGCGACGGGCGCAACGCCCCGGCCACCGTCACCGCCTGCAGGGCCAGGACCGAGGCCAGGCCGACGCCCGTGGGCGGCTCGGACACCCCCCAGAGCGACAGGCACACCGCCACGGTCATCACCAGGACCGCGAGCCCGCGGCCATCGGTGGCCTCCGAAGGACGCTCCGCCCGCCAGTGCGCGAGGTCCTCCGGGGAGACCTCCAGGGCGTAGGGGTACCCGAGGCCGAGCAGCCGCTCGACGGCGACGGCCCGGGCCGAGCTGCCATCGGAGGCCCGGAGGTTGGCCAGGTCGCCCGAGCCGAGGAGCTCCTGGAGCCGGTCGGCCGTCGCGCGGGGGCTCCCCAGGTCGAGCCGGGCCAGGCGGTCCACCGCCGCGCGCCGCGCGCCCGCGTCCGCGCCGGGTGCCTGCGCCGAGGCCAGGGCGCGCTCCAGCGGGTCCTGGGCCACGCCGGGGACCTCCGAATCTTGCAGCCGATCGGGGGCGATGTGTGCCTGCTGTCGTTCCACGCCGACCTCGTCTCCTGACCAGTCCTTACCAAGGGCCGCCGACCCGGGCCACGCGACGTGCTCCCGCAACCGCCCGGGGGGCCCTCGTGTTCACATCCAGTGCCCGTGGACGAACGAACGGACGAGGACGCGGCCCTGATGCTGCGGGTGGCGGCCGGGGACACGGCCGCCTTCGCAGCACTCTACGACCGGCACCACCGGTCCGTGGCGCGCTTTGCCCATCGCTTCGTCCAGGACGCAGGGAAGGCCGAGGAGCTGACGCAGGACATCTTCGTGAAGCTGTTTCGACATGCAGGCCGCTACCGCGCCACCGCGAAGTTCAAGACGTTCCTCTTCCGGGTGGCGGCCAACCACTGCCTCAACGAGGTCCGCCGGGGCGAGTACCGGGTGACGCACGTGCCCGAGCACGGCGAGGAGGGTCAGCCGGTGGAGGTGGCCGCATCCGAGGCCCACGCGCCCGACCGCGCCGTGGAGGGCCGCGAGCTGGAGGCGACGGTGGCGGCGGCGCTGGAGCGGTTGAGCGAGCGCGAGCGCACCGCCTTCGCGTTGTGCCGCTTCGAGGGAATGGCGTACCGCGACATCGCCGAGGTCCTCTCGGCGAGCGAGTCGGCGGTGAAGAGTCTCATCCACCGCGCGACCCTGTCGGTCGCCCGGGCGGTGGAGGCATGGCAGTCCGGGGCCCGGAGCCCCGCGAGGAGCGAGGCATGAGCTGCACCGTGGAAGACGAGTTGACCGCATACCTGGACGGCGAGCTCTCCGTCGTCGAGTCGGCGCGGGTGCGGACCCACCTGGCCAACTGCTCCGACTGTCGCGCGACGGAGGCGCTCCTCCGCCGGACGGTGACCGAGCTGGCCGCGCTGCCGGCGTTCGAGCCGTCGGTGGCGCTGCGCCGGCGGGTGCTGGCCGAGGTCGAGGCGCTGCCCCGGCCCTGGGCGGAGCGGATGCGGGCGTGGCTGCGGCCCGGGGTGCTGGCCCCGGCCGGGGTGGCCCTGGCGACGGCGGCGGTGGTGGCGGTGGTGGCCGGGCAGCGGGTGGTGTCCGACCGGCGCACCGAGCTCGCCGTGGCCGAGCACTACGAGCTGCTCAGCGACTACGAGGTGGTGGGGCTGTCCCAGGACGACCTCGACGTGGTCGAGCACCTGGACGAGCTGCAGAAGGAGGGCCGGCCATGAGGACCTGGCTGTTCATCGCGCTGCTGCTCTCCGTGGCTCCGGCCCGGGCGCAGACCGCCGAGCAGGACGACGCGGCGTCGCGCTTCGACCGGATGAGCGAGCAGGAGAAGGCGCAGCTGCGCGAGCGTCTCCGTCAGTACAAGGCGCTCCCGCTCGACGAGCAGGCCCGCATCCAGGCCAACGTCGCCCGCTGGCGGGCGCTCCCGCCCGAGGAGAAGGCGCGGGTGCGGCAGAACCTCGAGGCCTTCCAGCGGCTGTCGCCGGAGGAGCGGCAGAAGGTCGTCACCCAGTGGCGCGACTTCCAGAAGCTGACCCCCGAGCAGCGGCAGGAGCTGCGGCAGCAGATGCGCGAATATCTCAAGGCCAACCCCGAGCGCCGCAAGCAGATGATGGAGAACCTCCGCCGGTGGAGGTCCATGACCCGCGAGCAGCGTGAGCAGATGCGGCAGCGGCTCCGTGAGATGCGGGAGAGGCGGGGGCGGTGACGGGGCTCCTGGCGATCCTCGTCCTCCTCTCCACCGACGCAGGCACCCAGCGGGCTCCGGACGGGGGGGTGCAGGCGCCGCCGCCGGCGTCGCGAAGCGCGGAGGACGAGGAGATCATCGCGAACCTGGACGTCCTCGAGCACCTCGGGGAGAGCCAGGCGCTGGAGATGATCCTCGACCTCGAGGCCGAGCGCGCGAAGAGCAACGCCGAGCGCTGAGCTCCGGGAGCCCACCCCGAAGGCCGGCCGCCAGGCCGAAAGCTGGCGGTCCTCGCCGGATGTGTTGACGTCCGCGCCGCTCCATGCGTCGAGCCGTCACGCAGTTGCGCTGCACCCGTCTGCGGAGTCGCCGGAGCGTGCACCTCGGGGTCGCGCTGGCGCTGCTCGTCGGAAGCACGGCCGCCCGCGCCGAGGACCTTCGCATCCCGCCGAGCCTGCTGCTCCCCAACTACGACCGCGTCTTCCCCGGTCTCAGCGAGGCGATCGAGGCTGGCGCCTTCGTCGCCCGCGCGAGGAACGCCCCGGCCGTGGCCTACAACCCGGCCGGCATCGCCGCCACCGACAGCAGCGTCCTCAACGCCAGCGCGCAGGGGTACCAGCTCACCGCGCTCGGGGGAACGGGGTTCGACCACGCCACGCCGGTCTCCAGCTTCGAGAGCATCCCCAGCTTCCTGGGCATCGTCCTCGGGCGCGATGTCCTCGACTGGCAGTCGGTCCGGCTCGGCTTCGCGGTGGTGACCCCCATCCACTGGGACCAGTCCGCCATCGCGAGCGCCATGCCCCAGCCGGATCAGCGCGCCTCATACACCGTCCACTCGACCTTCACGACGGTGGTGCCCACCTTCTCCGTCGGGTGGGCGGTCTCGCCCGCGATCCGGCTCGGCGCCTCGATCGAGTTCCCCTACACCAGCCTCTCCGACGAGGGAGAGCTCTCCGGTGAGCTCACCACCGCCACCTCGAGCCAGGGGAGCATCCAGAACGTCACGGTGGGCGGCTCCACCCTCGACGTGGTCGGCGTGGTCGGCGCGCAGTGGACCGCGCTGCCCTGGCTCCAGCTCGGGCTGCTCTTCCGCACACCGGGATTGAAGCTCCTCTCCAGCGGCTCCGTGGATTTCGAGTCGCTCACCGCAGCGAACGGGGGAAGCCGCCACGTCTACTTCAACGACCCCAACGCGCAGTTCGAGTTCCGGATCCCGACGGAGGTCTCGCTCGGCGCGGCGGTGAACGTGGGTCCGGTGGAGCTCGAGCTGGACCTCCGCTGGCACGACGGCACCCACACCTACCCCCTCTTCTCCTCCAACAGCCTGGGCCGCACCGTGGACACGAGCTCCGGGGCGCCGGTGGTGAGCACCTTTGGCTTCGATGGCGTGCCCTACCGCGCCCGGCCGGTCCTGAACGCGAGCTCGGGGGACACGTGACGCTGACCCCCTCGCTCCACATCAGCGGCGGC
>DASXGF010000044.1:0-7205 GCA_036489275.1 Myxococcaceae bacterium
TGGTGGTGGCGCTCCCCGTCGCGATCATCGGCCTGATCCTCACCGGGGGGAGCCGCCTGCCGCGCGATCCGCTGCTCTGGGTCATCTTCTTCCTCTCGCTCATCGGAGGCTGGCTCATCACCTTCCTCGCCAACGCGGCCATCGGCACGCTCGCGCTGTGGACCGGGAGCAGCGTGAAGATCATGGACGTGTGGCTCGCGCTGTACATGGTGTTCAGCGGCTACCTCATCCCGGTGGAGCTCTTTCCACCGCTCATCCGCGGCGCCGTCGAGGTGCTCCCCTTCCGCTATCAGATCGGCTTCCCGGTCGAGCTGCTCACCCGCGGGCTCGACCGCGGCGCGGCCCTGCGGCTGCTGCTCGGGCAGTGGATCTGGCTCGCAGCCTTTCTTCTCGGAGTCCGGGCGCTCTGGCGCAGGGGGCTCCAGCGCTTCGCGGCCTACGGCGGATGACGGCGGTCGCGCGCTACTGGCGGCTGTTCCGGGTCCAGGTGCGGAGTTCGGTCCTGCTCGGGCTGCAGTACCGCGCGGACTTCCTGGTGGACGGGCTGGTCTCGCTCTTCTGGACGCTCACCGCGCTGGTCCCGCTCTTCACCGTCTTCCACCTCCGCCAGACCGTGGCCGGCTGGACCTTCGAGGAGGCCCTCCTGGTCACCGGGTGGTTCACCCTGCTGGAGGCGATCCTCGAGGGCGCGATCAACCCCAGCCTCACCGCGGTGGTGGAGCACATCCGCAAGGGCACCCTGGACTTCGTGCTCCTCAAGCCCGCCGACGCGCAGTTCCTGGTTTCCACCGCGCGCTTCGAGCCCTGGCGGAGCACCAACGTCATCACTGCCCTCGTGCTCTGGACCGTCGCCTTCGTCCGGATGGGGCGGCCGCCCGCCTTCCCCGGGTCGCTGGCCGCGGGGTTGCTGCTCGTGGTGGCCACCTCGGTGCTCTACTCGCTGTGGATCCTCACGGTGAGCGCGGCCTTCTACGTGGTGAAGATCGACAACCTCACCAACCTGTTCAACTCGATCTTCGACGCTGCCCGCTGGCCGGTGGGGGTCTTCCGCGGCGTCATCCGCTGGCTCTCCACCTTCATCATTCCGCTCGCGCTGATGACCACCTTCCCCGCGCTGGCGATGCTGGGTCGCCTTTCACTCCCCGCCCTCGCGTGGTCGGTGGTGGGAGCGGGTGTGTTCTCCTGGCTCGCCCGCCGGGTCTGGCTCTCCAGCATCGCCCGGTACACCTCGGCAAGCAGCTGAGATTCCGGACCCGCAACTCCCCCCCTCCACCTCGTGTTCGAGCTGCCACGGACGGGCGCCCCAGGCGGTGCGGTGCCCGGCTCGTCACTCGAAGCAGATCGCGAAAGAGGGAGTCATGAAGCTCGCAAGACAGTCGTTCCTGGTGGCCGGACTGTTCCTGGCTGCCGGCTGTGGCAGCACCAGCAACGGTCCGGACGAGTACCAGGCCGCGGTTCCGACCTTCTCCGGTGTGTCCGCCGAGGTCTCCGGGACCAGCTCCGAGGAGGCCAGCCTCAACGCGAGCCCCGAGGCCGCGCTGATCGCCCCGGCGCCGGGCGCCGAGCTCCAGGCGACGACCTCGCCGGACTGGCTTCCGAAGATCCGCGACGCGATCCGCAGCCTCAACGAGGGCCTCAAGGACGCCTTCGCTCCGGTGGAGCAGCTGGTCCTCACCAAGGGCCCGTCGCAGGTGAGAGGGCAGGTCTACATCTACGGCCCGTTCGACCAGAACGGGTACAGCTACCTCCTGTCCGTGATCCGGGTCGCCGGGAACCACTACGCCTGGCGGCTGGACGTGAAGAAGACCGGTGACGCGGATACCGCCTTCACCAAGTTCGCCGCGGGCACCACCTTCAAGGTGCCCAGCGACCAGGTGCACCGCGGCCGCGGCACCATCGGCATCGACCTCGATGCCTACAAGTCCGTGGTCACCACCTTCCCCGGTCAGGGCAAGCTGTTCGTCGCCTTCAGCCACCACGGCTTCGGGCCCGCCGCGGCCGACGCCGGCGTGACCGAGCAGAGCAAGACCCTGGTCTACGCCCTGAAGAACTTCTCCGCCGACACGAGCAAGTGGCAGCCCGTGGACGCCATCTTCTACGCCCACAAGAACGGCCTGAGCGGCGTGACCAGCGTGCGCGTCGCGGCCTACGCCGACATCCCGGAGGTCCCGAACGACACTCCGGCCAAGGAGCTGCTGCTCGGCCGCGCCCGGTACAACCCCGGCGTGGGCGGTCGCTCCGAGGTGGCGGTCCTGGGTGGCGACCTCGGTGACAAGATCTTCTTCGGCCGCGAGTGCTGGGACCGCTCCGAGGCCCTGGTGTTCAAGGCCACCGCCCTCTGCACCCTCGGCGAGGTCCCGGGCACCGGCGCCTGCGTCTGGAGCGTCACCGGCAACGAGGCGGCCTGCGACGTGGTGCTCGCCACGGGTGAGCGCGACCACGTGGATCCGTCCGACATCGACGACGTCACCCCGGACTCCGACGCCCCGGCGAACGACGTCCCCGGTCTCCCGAGCGTGATGCCCTCGGGCAACGACTAGAGCAGGGAACGCTCCGGCGCGGCACACCGCGCGGAACGTGACTAGGGCCCCGACCGCTGCCCCCCGGCGGTCGGGGCCCTCTCTTTTGGAGCCTGGTCGGCTGCGCGCCGTCGTCAGTCGGGCGGCGCCTGGCCGGGTGTGGTCGGCCCGGCAGCTCCGCGGTCGGCATGGTTGCGGAGCGCTCCGAGGAGATCGGTGATCAGCGTCTCCTGGTAGCGGTACGCCATCTCCGCACCCATGGGGACGAGGATGGAGACCGATTGGCGGCGGCATCGGAGGTACAGCGCCTCCAGGCGGTCGATCAGCGAGCGCAGCGCATCGATCTCCGTGGGGTCCCGGCCGAGGGCCGGTCGCGACCGGGAGATCTCCCCCACGGTGATCCGCGGATGGTCGAAGAGGCGGGGAATCTCCCGCTCCAGCCTCACCCGCGCGTCGTCCAGCCTCCAGAGGCGGAACCGGTTCACGAGGCCCATGGCGTTGAAGAGCACCGAGATGCCCAGGGCGAGCTGCACCCAGCCGGCGGTGGGCATGATGTCGATCAAGCGGGGCGCGTAGAGGCCAAGGGTATCCGGCTCTCCGGTGCCGTAATAGCTGCGTGCCCCCGACGCGTAGGAAAGCCCGCTGAGGTTCGCGGTGTCGCGGTTGTAGTTGAGGAACCGCGGGTAGGCATCGATGAACAGGCTGATCAACGCCTGGGTCGCCGAGCGGCTCGCGCATCCGTTGCCGATGATCAGCGTGTCGGCTTGCAGGATCGACTTGGGCGTCGGCGGCAGCCCGGCGAGCACGTCGTAGTGGCCGGCCTCGATCCGGGCCACCCGGAGGAACGGGAGCTCGTGCGCAACCGCCTCGGCCCGGGGGAGATCGAGGATCTGCAGCTTTCGGAGTCGCACTGCATCGCGGAGCTGTTCGGCGTCCTCGTCGATCACCATTGCCCCGAGGTCGAGCTCGCCACGCTCGAGTCTCTGAAGCTGCTCGTCGATGGGATGGGTGGAGACCTGGAGCTCCAGCGAGGCGAGCGGGGCGAGCAGCCGACGCATCAGGAATTCCGTGCCGCTTCCCTCCGGACCGATACCCAGGCGCAACCCGTGCAGCTCCCGCATCGAGGTGAACCGGTCGGCGCTTCGCCCCAGGATCACCAGCGACTCGGGACGGCTGAGCCGACCGATCAGCTCGAGCGGACGGCCCTCCGGCCACGCGGTCCCTTCCTGGACCAGGGCAAAGTGGGCGGTACAGCGCGGCCGTGCCTCGATCAAGCGGCGCACGTTCTCCACCGAGCCCGCCGAGGTGAGGTTGGAGACGTGGCCCTCGCGGCGCGCCGCTCCGACCGCGATTCGATCCACCACCGCGAAGTAATTCCCCTTCACGCTGCCGGAGAGAAACCCCACCCTGAGGTGCCGGAGGGTTGCCGCGGGATCGGTCAGCGCGAACAGGGTTCCCAGCAGGATCAGGACGAGGACGGGGAGGACGAACCGCAGACCGGCCTTCAGGCGGCCCCCCTCGGAATCGAGCCCGAGGACCCGCCGCTCGCCCTCCTTCGAGCCCACCGTTTCCATGTCGGCCGACCTCGCGCCCCTGCGCCGCCGGGCGCGGGTTCCGAACGACGGTGCATGCTAGGTCCGCGAGGCCGGAGGCGACCAGCCTGACGGGTGCTCCGGACGGGCACGTCGCCCGCAGTTCCTGGACGCTCGCCCCGGGGACCTTCGGCGGAGGGCCTCGCGCCGTGTTAGAGGGGCGGTCCTCCATGCCGTCCGAGATCGAGAAGGAGGTCGCCCGCCGGCGCACCTTCGCCATCATCAGTCACCCCGACGCGGGGAAGACCACGCTCACCGAGAAGCTGCTGCTCTACGGCGGCGCCATCCACCTCGCGGGGAGCGTGAAGGCCCGTCGCGCCCGGCGCCACGCCACGTCGGACTGGATGGAGCTGGAGAAGGAGCGCGGGATCTCCGTGACCTCCTCGGTCCTCCAGTTCGACTACCGGGGCCACGCGGTCAACCTGCTCGACACCCCCGGCCACCAGGACTTCTCCGAGGACACCTACCGGACGCTCTCCGCCGCCGACAGCGCGGTGATGCTCATCGACGCGGCCAAGGGCGTCGAGCCGCAGACCAAGAAGCTCTTCCAGGTCTGCCGGATGCGAGCCATCCCCATCTTCACCTTCGTCAACAAGCTGGACCGGTACGGCCGCGCACCGCTGGACCTGATGGACGAGCTGGAGCAGGTGCTCGGCATCCGCGCCTACCCGATGAACTGGCCCATCGGCATGGGCCCCGAGTTTCGCGGCGTCTTCGACCGTGCGGCCCGCGAGGTGCACCTCTTCTCCTCCGAGGGCACCCACGGCGAGGCGGAGGTCGGAGAGCGCACCCTCCCGCTGGACGCGCCGGAGCTCGCCGAGGTACTGACGCCCACCGAGCTTGCCCAGCTCCGCGAGGACGTCGAGCTACTCGACGTGGGCGGCGACGCCTTCAGCCGCGAGATGAGCGACCAGGGGCAGATCACCCCGATGTTCTTCGGCTCGGCGATGACCAACTTCGGCGTTCGGCCGTTCCTGGATGCGTTCCTCGACCTCGCGCCGGTGCCCGCGCCCCGGAGCACCGACAAGGGACCGCAGCCGCCGACCGCCGGTCGCTTCAGCGGGTTCGTTTTCAAGATCCAGGCGAACATGGACCCCGCGCACCGCGACCGGATCGCCTTCGTCCGCGTGGTCTCGGGTCGCTACGTGAAGGGGATGAACGCCCACCACGTGCGGCTGGGGAAGACGGTGCGGCTCGCCAACCCGAGCCAGTTCATGGCCGCCGAGCGCACGGCCATCGAGGAGGCCTGGCCCGGTGACGTGATCGGCCTCTTCGACCCCGGGCTCTACCGGATCGGCGACACGCTGGTGGAGGGGGAGCCGTTCCGCTTCGACGGCGTTCCTCGCTTCTCGCCCGAGCACTTCGCCGTGGTGCGGAGCAAGGACCCGCTCCGGCGCAAGCAGGTGGAGAAGGGCCTCGAGCAGCTCAGCGAGGAAGGCACCATCCAGATCTTCCAGCAGCTCCAGATGGGCATGCGGGACCCCATCGTCGGCGTGGTCGGCGCGCTGCAGTTCGAGGTGCTCCAGTACCGGATCGAGCACGAGTACGGCGCCGCCATCGCCCTGGACCGGCTGCCCTACGCTCACGCCCGCTGGGTGGTGGGGGAGAATTTCGAGGCGAAGACGTTCGACTGGGAAGGGAATCGCCAGACGGTCCAGGACCGCGACGGGCTGCCGCTGGTCCTCTTCCGCGACGACTGGGCGCTCCAGCACGCGCAGGAGAAGCACCCCGAGCTGAAGTTCCTGGCCGAGGCGCCGCAGCTCCACGACGGGAAGCCAGCCTCCCCGGAGCAGGCCGCCGGGACCTCCGGCTAGCTCCGGCCGTCCGTGGAGCGGGGCGCTTCTCAGGCGATGCCGCGCTCCGTGGCTACCATCGGAGCGGGCACCATCACCGGGACCCGACGAGGGCCCCAGGCGCGGCCTGGGTCGGCCCACAGCCAGCGAGGACCGATGTTCATCAGCCCGGCCTCGTGGGTGAAGACCCGCACCCGTCCGAGCTCCGTCGAGGAGCCGGCGTTGTACAGCGCGAGCGGCCGGCGGCTGTCGGCGAAGAGGTGAATCTCCCGGGGCACGTGCCGGTGCCCGTGCAGCACCAGGTCGCAACGGCCCTTCACCCGGTCGAGCAGCTCGCGCCCGAGCTGCAGCTCGCCCGAGTAGGGCAGCCGGAGCCGCTCGCTCATCCGCTCGAGCCAGCTCTCCACCGGAAGCTCGACCAGGTGGTGATGCATCAGCACCACCACCAGCGACCGCTCCGGTGCCGCGTCGAGCGCCGCATCGACCTCGTCCAGCATCCGGCGAGTGAGCTCGCCGTGGCAGGCCCAGTAGCTGCGGTTGTGCTCCGCAGTCGAGTCCACCAGGACCAGGTAGAGGCCCGGATGCTCCTCCACTGCCACCCGCCGTCCCTTCATCAGCCCCCGGCCCGAGTCCTCGCCGATCCGGTCGTGGTTTCCCGGGACGACCGTCAGCCGTCCCTGCCGCAGCAGCGGGTCGAAGGCGTCCAGGAACATCGCCATCTCGACGTCCCGGCCCCGGTGGGTGATGTCACCCGTGACCACCACGTGGTCCACCGCCGAGGCGAGCACCGCCTCGCAGAGGGCCCGTGCCGTCGCCTCGCGCGCCGGCCCCTGCCCGAAGTGCAGGTCCGAGAGATGCGCCAGGGTGTGCAAGGTCATGCCCCAAGATCTGACAGCACCGCCGCGGCGGGGCCGTGGAGTGAGGGCAACTTCTCGGAAAAACCGGTGACGAGGGGATCTCCGGATGGCGACGGATCTGCAATCGGCACCAGCCGGCTCCCGGCGTGGACCCTGAGCCGGTTCCCTCGCCACTCCACCGTCCGCGCGAACAGGCCGTGGAACC
This sequence comes from Myxococcaceae bacterium, assembly GCA_036489275.1. Taxonomy (GTDB): domain Bacteria; phylum Myxococcota; class Myxococcia; order Myxococcales; family Myxococcaceae; genus RPRB01. Next base: position 6,967 of record DASXGF010000044.1, read on the forward strand.
AGGTCACGAACAACAGAGCATCCTTGACCCAGACCGCCCCGAACGCCCGCCAGCTGAACAGCTCGCGGCGCAGCCGGCTGAAGGCCACCGCGTCCAGGGTCGGCTTGAGCACCGCGCACACCGCCAGCGTCGCCGCTGCGCCCGGGGTCGGCCGGAGCGCATATCCGATCACCGCGAGGGGAATCGGGTTGAGCAGCGACTCCCCGAGGTAGGCCGGGAAGCTGATCGCCGTCCGGTGG
>DASXGF010000050.1:0-5250 GCA_036489275.1 Myxococcaceae bacterium
CATCCCCCGGTTCATCGATGACGGAGAGTTGCGATGCCGAGGTCAGTTGCAATCGTGACGGGAGCGAGCCAGGGAATCGGTCAGGCCACGGCCATCCGCCTGGCAAGCGATTTCTCGGCGCTGGTGCTGGTGGCGCGCAACCGGCCCAACCTCGAGCAAACCGCCGAGGCGGTCAGACACGCCGGCGCCGAGTCGCTCATCCTCGAGGTCGACCTGGCGGAGCCCGCGATCGCACAGACGGTCGTCGACCGGACCCTGGCGGCCTTCGACCGGATCGACGCCCTGGTCAACATCGCGGGAGCCGTTCCTCAGATCGACCTGTTCGAGATGACCGACGCGCAGTGGGAAGAGGGACTGGCGCTGAAGCTTCACGGGGCCCGGCGTCTCACCCTGGCCGCCTGGCCGGCGCTGAAAGCGGCCAGGGGCGCAGTGGTGCTCATATCCGGCAATTCGGCCCTGTTTCCCAAGGCGCCCTATGCAGCGGTTGGAGTGATCAACGCCGCGATCGTCGCCCTGGCGAAAGCGTTCTCCGACCGGGGCATCACCGATGGCGTACAGGTCAACAGCGTCCTTCCCGGGCCGGTGATGACCGGGCGGCGACGGTCGTATCTACGGCACTGGGCTCCCTTGCATGGCATGACCGTGGACGAAGCGACCGCCAGATTCCCCCAGGAAGCAGGCATTGCGCGCTATGGCGAGCCAGAGGAGATCGCGGAGCTGATGGCGTTCCTGGTGTCGCCGGCGGCACGCTGGATGACCGGCTCGATGCTTCGCATGGACGGCGGAGAGGTGAAGTCGATCTGACCGAACCGGCTCAGGGCTCCTCGTGGGCGGACCGCGCAGCGAGCGTCTCGCCCTCGAACGGCCCGTGTAGCTTCACCGGAGCGGCGTTCCGCGAACGGAGCCGGAGGTTGAGCAGCTCCACTCCGAGCGAGAAGGTCATCGCGAAGTACACGTACCCCTTCGGGATGTGCTGACCCATGCCGTCGGCCACCAGCACCACGCCGATCAGGATCAAGAACGAGAGGGCGAGGATCTTCACGCTGGGGTGCCGTTCGACGAAGGCGCTGATCGGCCCGGCGAAGATCAGCATCACCACCACCGCGATCACCACCGCCGCCACCATGATCGACAGCGCGCGGGCCATTCCCACCGCGGTGATGACCGAGTCGATGGAGAAGACCAGATCCAGCAGGACGATCTGGACCACCACCGCCGCGAACGAGACCCGCGCCGGCCGCCCTGGCTGGGAGTGATCGACCTCCATCCGGTCGAAGATCTCGTGGGTGGCCTTCCCCACGAGGAACAGCCCGCCGCCGATGAGGATCAGATCGCGACCGCTGATCGGCTCGCCGAACACGGTGAAGAGCGTGCTCTGGAGCGTGACCAGCCAGGACATCGCGAGCAGCAGCAGCACCCGCATGATCAGCGCCAGGCTGAGCCCCAGACGGCGCGCGAAGGGCTGGCGCTCCCGGGGCAGCTTGCTGGTCATGATGGAGAGGAAGACCAGGTTGTCGATGCCGAGCACCACCTCGAGGGCAGTGAGGGTCAACAGGCTGATCCAGCCGTCGAGCCTGGTGAACGGTGCGAGATCGAGCACGGGGGCACCCGGGACGACGGCGAGGGTCAGAACTGCTCTTCGTTGTCCGTCGGCTCCCCGTCGTCGGGCGGCCCACCGCCACCCTGGCGGGCCTGCTCGGCCTCGATCGCCCCGAGAAGAGTGCGCTCCTTGTCGTGGAAGCGAGCCTTCCCGGGGTCGGCGAGCGTCCGGCGGGCGCCGGTGGCGTAGAAGTCGAGGTCCTGCGCGCTCGCCCCGCGGATGGGCAGGCCGCGGCTCCGGCCATACGGTGGAAACACCGCGGGGGCCTCGCCCGGGGCGCTGGCAACGGCACGACGGGCAGGCGCGCTCCGGACCACGCCGCCGTCGCCTCCGATGGTGAGCTCGGCCAGACGCAGGCTGAAGCCGTCTCCATGGCGCACTGCCGTTCCGACCTGCACCTGCTCGACAGTGCCGTCGGCACGCGTGACCGACACCGTGACCGGCATCTCGTTCTCGCGCATGGGGCGTGGCATCCCACCCTCGGGAAGCCGATGTCAACGCCGGCTGCCGCCCAGGCTCAGGCGGCGCGCGCCCGGACCACGCTTGCCAGCCGCTCCAGGGCCCGCTCGACCACGTCCATCGACGGGCCGAAGGAGAAGCGCGCATGCCCGCGGAAGCGCGAGGCCCGCCCGCGCCGGCGCTTGCCCGGATTGATGTCGAAGAACTCGCCGGGCACGGTGATGACCCGCTGCTCCAGCGCGGCCCGGAAGAGGCCCATCCCGTCGTTGAGCGGCGGCGGCAGCCCGGCGAGGTCTCCCCAGACGTAGAAGGTCCCCTCGGGCGCGCGGTCCACCCGGATGCCGAGATCCAGGAGCCCCCGCAGCATCCGCTCGCGTTTCGGGCGGAACGCGTCGTGGATGGCTTGCAGCTCGCGGTGCACGAGCCCAGGCTCGAACAGCGGAAGCGCCGCACGCTGCAGCGGCTTGCTCCCTCCACCGTCGAGGAACGAGCCGGCGCTGCTCAGGGCGTCGATGACCAGCCGCGGGGCCACGGTCCAGGTCACGCGCCAGCCCGGGTAGCGCCAGTTCTTGGTGAGCCCGTCGAAGAGGATGATTGGATCCTTGTTCACGTCGCGGACGTACGCCGCGGCGCTCACCGGCGCCGGTGCGCGCGCGTCACCGGTCCAGACGTAGTGCGCGTAGAACTCGTCGATCAGCAGCGCGCAGTCGAGCCCGCGCGCCAGCTCGACCCACGCCTCCATCTCCGCGCCCTGGACCACCTTGCCCGTCGGGTTGGAGGGATTGGAGAGCAGCACCGCCGACAGCCCGAGGCCGAGGATCTCCTTCTTCAGCGCATCGGGGCCGAAGGCGTACTCCCGCTCCGGATCCAGGAGAATGGGGATGGCGGTGAAGGCCTTGAAGACGTCGAGCAGCTCCTCGTAGGCCGTGTAGTCGGGAAGGAAGTGGCCGAGGTTGATGAGCCCGAGGCTCGCCGCCGCCCGCGTGAGTGATGCGCGCCCACCGCCCGACACGCAGACGTTCTCCGCCGAGTACTGCGACGCGAGCCCGCGCCGGTAGGTCCGGTTGTAGTGGGCGGCGATCGCCTCGCGCAGCTCCCACAGCCCCGCCACCGGCGCGTACTCCTGGTCCGCCGGATCCACCGCGACCGCGTGGACGCGCGGCGGCGCTCCCGGGAGCTCGCCGGTCTCGGGCTGGCCCTGGCCGAGGTTGCACCAGTCGGGGCTGGCCGGATCGAAGCCGCGCTTCTGAGCCTCGGTGGTGACGAAGATGACGCCGGTACGGGGAACCGGACGGAACGCCTGGGGGGCGCTCTCGCTGGACATGGACTCCCTCGACTCTACACCCCGGTGCCATGGGGGTGCAGCTCGCCTTCCAGGCTGACAGGCGAGTCGGTCGGAGCGACGATGTGTCCCTCGTCGACCGGGAGGGGGAGAACGATGGACCGTTTCGACCGCAGGACGATCCTCAAGAGCATTGCAGTGATGGCTGCCGCCTCGGCGTTCCCGGCCTGCAATCCGGACGTGGGGCCGGGGACCGACGCCGAGGGGCTCGCGCGCTTCCCTCAAGGCATCGCCTCCGGAGATCCGAAGCAGACCACGGTCATCCTCTGGACCCGGGTGGTCAACGTGGGCAGCGTGCCGGTGGACCTCCCGCTGCGGCTGGACGTCGCCAAGGACGCCAAGTTCAGCCAGCTGGTGGTGGAGAGGGACGGCCTCACCGCGACCGCCTCCCACGACGGATGCATCAAGGTCCGGGTGAAGGGGCTCACCCCGGCCACGACCTACTACTACCGCTTCAGCCTGGTGCAGGGGTCGACGCGCTACTTCTCGACCGCCGGGCGCACCCGGACCGCGCCGGACGCCTCGGCCGACGTGCAGGTCCGGTTCACCGTCACCAACTGCCAGGACTACGTGGGCCGGTACTGGAACAGCTGGCAGCAGATGCTCACCGCGGCGCCGGAGGACCTCGATTTCTTCCTCGCCATCGGCGACTACGTCTACGAGACCACCGGTGCCGATGCCGTTCCGGTGGGCTCCCGGGGAGTCACCTTCACCACTCCGTCCGAGGCCATCACCGTGGCGCCGGACAACCTGGGCGCGAAGAGCGTGGGCAACTACCGCGACCTCTACCGCACGTACCGGGGCGACAAGCAGCTCCAGCAGGCCCATGCCCGGTGGCCGATGATCGCCACTTGGGACGACCACGAGTACTCCGACGACTGCTGGGGCTCCACGGCCACCTACTTCAACGGCCGGAAGAACGAGAAGGACGACGAGCGCCGCCGCAACGCCGAGCAGGCCTTCTTCGAGTACATGCCCATCGACGAGGGGACGCCGGGAAGCGATCCCCAGGCCGACGTCTTCACCACCGAGCGCGCGCAGCTGTACCCGAACCAGAAGCTCTGGCGGAGCTTCGTCTTCGGCAAGCACCTCGAGCTGGTGATGACCGACTACCGCAGCTTCCGCCCCGACCACCCGGTGCCCGAGGACGCGTTCCCCGGGACGGTGGTGGCGGACCAGGCCACGCTCATCGGCGTGCTCGGGCAGGCCGCGTTCGACGCCAACTTCCCGCCCGGTCTGGCCGAGTACATCGACGTCGACCAGCCGGCCCAGGACGGCCTCCGCTCGACGCTGGTCAGCATCGCGGCCGCCGGTGCACAGCAGGAAGGCCTGTCGCTCACCGACGCGTACGCCTGGGCCACCCGCAACATCAAGGGCAACCTGGGCGTGCTGGTCATCAACCAGATGCTCGCCGCGGCCCATCAGCCACCCATCCCGGCGACCGGTCTTCCGCGCGGGCTGTTCTACGCGCTGATCGGGAAGCAGTCGTTCTTCAGCCAGTACGGCTCGCGCTACGTCGTCGTGAAGTCGAGCTACGACCTCTACACCGCGCTGCTCTACGCGAAGACGGCCAAGGCGAGCGAGAACGCCTTCGGCACCGAGCAGGAGACGTTCATCGTCAACAAGCTCACCCAGTCCACCGCCACCCACAAGGTGCTGGTGAGCAGCGTCTCGCTGGTGTCGATGCAGCTCAACCTCGCCGGCATCGCCGGGGTGCCCGCCCAGTTCGCGCGCGCCTTCTACTTCGACGTAGACCAGTGGGACGGCTTCCCCAACAAGCGCGCCGAGCTCCTCGCGCGCCTGGCCGGGGTCCAGAACCTCATCGCCCTGTCCGGGGACATCCACGGCA
>DASXGF010000074.1:0-7174 GCA_036489275.1 Myxococcaceae bacterium
GGCGAGCGCCACCGAGCTGCCGCCGTCGAGGGCGCGGGCGTGCACCGTCGCGACCTCACGGATGATGCCCGTGTCCCGGGGAATGACCATCAGCGCCACCAGGGCCGCGGCGGCCATCGCCCCGAGACCACCGAGGGCGAAGGTTCGCCGGCGCCGGGCACGGACGGTCCGGGTGACTCGCTCGAGCGCCGTCTCCGCCTCGGGTGCGGCGGCCTTCGCCGACCGCAGCAGTCGCCGGAGCGCCTGGAGCGTCTCGAGCTCGCGACGGCAGGGGCCGCACGCGGTGAGGTGCTCCTCGACGTCCAGCGAGCCCTCCAGCGAGAGCTCCCCGTCGAGGTAGGCGTGAAGGGCGCCACGCGGATGTTCGTCGAAGGTATTCATCAGTTCTTGCTCCGCGGGTCGCCCACCAGCTCCTTGATCAGCTGCGACCGCGCACGTGACAGGCGCGACATCACCGTGCCGATCGGCACTCCCAGGATGTCTGCGATCTCTCGATAGCTGCACTCCTCCATCTCGCGCAGGACGAGCACCTCCCGGTGCAGGCTCGGCAGCCGCTCCAGCGCGGCGTGGACCTGCGCGGCGTCGGCCGCTTCCAGCAGGCGGGCCTCGGGGGAAGGCGTCGGATCCGGCTCGCCATCCAGCGCGGGCTCCACGTCCCCCGGGTCGTCGCGCTCGCGCTTCCTCCAGAGGGTGAAGCTGACGTTCCGGACGATGGAGAGGAGCCAGGCTCGCGGGCTCTCGCCGGAAAACCCACGGAAGTGCCTGAAGGCACGGAGAAAAGAGTCCTGGAGGACGTCCTGGGCATCGGCCTCGTTGCGGACCAGGGTGCGGGCGAGCCGCAGGGCCGCCGCCGCGTGAGGGCGGGCGAAGCGCTCGAACTCCCGAGAATCGTCATCCACAGCAGGCAGGACCCGGCGACCACGGAATCCATTCCATCGGTCCGATGGAATATCGCCATGGGCATCCCGGGTCCCTGCCGGGCACACGCCTGACTCGGCAAGGAGCAATCAAGATGCACATCGATCGACGGGAGCTACTCAAGCTGCTCGGGGTCGGGGGAGTCGTCCTCGGCTCGGGGCTTCCCGGATTCTCTCTCGCGGCCGCCAAGGGCAAGGGCGCCGAGGACTTCTTCTTCCTGCAGCTGTCGGACACCCACTGGGGGTTCAGCGGTCCGCCGAATCCCGAGGCGGACAAGACCCTCAGGCAGGTGGTCCAGGCGGTGAACGCCAGCAAGGCCAAGCCGGACTTCATCGTGTTCACCGGCGATCTCACCCACACCACCGATGACGATGCGCTTCGCCGCAAGCGGATGACGGAGTTCAAGTCCATCGTCGCCGACCTGAAGGTTCCGAAGATCTACTACCTCCCGGGAGAGCACGACGCGTCGCTCGACAAGGGGCAGGCGTACCAGGAGAACTTCGGCGTCCTGCACCAGAGCTTCCAGCACAAGGGCGTGCACTTCATTGCCCTGGACAACGTCTCCGATCCGTCGGGCGCGGTCGGCGACACGCAGATCGACTGGCTCAAGACGGAGCTGGGCAAGGTGGACAAGGCCGCGCCGATCGTCGTCTTCACCCACCGGCCGCTGTTCGACCTCTATCCCCAGTGGGACTGGGCGACCGCCGACGGGGCGAAGGTCATCTCGGTGCTCGAGCCCTACAAGCACCTGACGGTGTTCTACGGGCACATCCACCAGGAGAACCACCGGATGACCGGGAACATCGCGCACCACTCGGCGAAGTCGCTGATGTTCCCGCTGCCCGCTCCGGGAAGCGTGCCGAAGCGTCAGCCGGTGGCCTGGGATCCACAGCACCCCGCGGCCGGCCTCGGCTACCGCGAGGTGGAGCTGGTCGCGAAGGACGGCTCGGCCAAGCTCGAGGAGTACGACGTGCACGGAGGGCGCGTGTGAAAGGCGTCGTGCTCGGTGTGGCGCTCGGGATCTCGCTGCAGCTGGTCGCGCATGCCGTCGCCGCGGAGACCGCCCCGCCACGGGTCATCAAGATGACGGCGAAGAAGTTCGAGTACTCGCCGGCGGAGGTGCACATCAAGAAGGGTGAGCACGTCGTCCTGGAGCTGACCTCGCTGGACCGGAAGCACGGCTTCAAGCTCCCGGAACTCGGCATCCGCGCCGACGTCCCACCCGGGGCAACCGCGCGGGTCGAGGTCACCGCGGAGAAGGCCGGACGCTTTCCCTTCGCCTGCGACGTGTTCTGCGGCGACGGGCACGAGGACATGACGGGGACGCTCGTCGTCGACCCCTGACCGCCGGCGGGCGGCGGCCGCTGCGGGGGTGAGCACCCCGCGAGTGTCGGGAGAACTCCCCAGCACCGCTCCCCGGCGCGGGGTGCGTTCGGAGTGAAACCGGAGAGAAACCGGATGGTCCGGGAATTGAAGCCGGCGTCCGGCGAATGCCTCCGGCGTCATGGCGCTGCTGGGTGGTTGTAGCTCTCACAGGGGTCCTCGGATGCGACGGGAAGCTCGTCGGTCCTGCGGGTCCGGGCGGAGGCACGCCCTCGGCGAGCTCGCTGAAGATGGGGCCGACCGGCGCCCACCGGCTCTCCCGCGACGAGTACGACAACACGGTCCGCGACCTGGTGGGCGACACCGCCGGGGAGGGCTTCGCGCTGCTCCCCGAGGACGCGCACGACCCGTTCGACAACAACTACCTCACCCAGCTCGCCTCGCAGTCGCTGGTCGATTCGACCGAGCAGCTGGCCATCGACATCGCCGGGCGGCTGGTGGCCGATGCGCCTCGCCTCCAGTCGCTCCTGCCCTGCACCCCCACCGGCCCCGGTGACGCCGCGTGCCTGAAGAAGTTCATCGCCAGCTTCGGCCGGCGCGCGCTCCGGCGCCCGCTCACCGACGCCGAGGTCGGCGAGTACGCGTCGCTGCAGTCGTTCGCGGTGGAGAAGGGCGACTTCAAGGTCGCCGTCGGGCTGGTGGTCCAGGCGATGCTCCAGGACCCCGAGTTCCTCTACCGCGTCGAACCGGGGTCTCCCGCAGCCGGTCCGGCCGGGACCTACCGTCTGTCGGGGTTCGAGGTCGCGACCCGGCTCAGCTACTTCCTGTGGGGGAGCACGCCGCCCGACTGGCTCCTCGATTCCGCGGCCGCCGGCCAGCTGGACACGAAGGAGCAGATCCGCGCTGCCGCGGTGCGCCTCCTCGGCGACGCGCGGGCGCAGGAGCGGGTGGACCGGTTCCATGCCCTCTGGCTCGGGTTCCACCAGCTCCCGCACCCGGTGGACCTGACCCAGGCCTTCCGCACCGAGACCGGAGCGCTGATTCGCAAGGTCGTCTTCGACGATCGCGCCGACTACTTCCAGCTCTTCACCGCGAACCAGACCTGGGCGAACGCGATGCTGGTGACCAACTACGGGCTCCCGGCGACGCCGCCCGCGAGCGGGTACGCGTGGGTGTCGTACGCGGGCACCGGACGGAAGGGCATCCTCTCGCAGGGGGCGGTGCTGTCGGCCGGGGCGAAGTTCGGGGACACCAGTCCCACCCAGCGCGGCATCTTCGTGCGGAGCCGGCTGCTCTGCGAGACGATCCAGCCGCCGCCGCCCACCGTGGACGTCGACCAGAAACCGACGTCGCCGACCAGCAACTGCAAGGTGGACCGGTACCAGGCCCACTCGGCGAACGGGAACTGCAACACCTGCCACCGGCGTCTGGACCCGGTGGGCTTCGGCCTCGAGGCCTACGACACCTCGGGCGCGTTCCGGACCCACGACATCGGCGAGCCCAGCTGCCCGATCAGCGGGGACGGAGTGCTCGACGGGGTGGGGAGCTTCAACGGTCCGGGGGGCCTGGCGGACCTCCTCGTCCAGTCGCCGGCGTTCGAGGGCTGCATCACCACCCAGCTCTTCCGCTTCGCCATGGGGCGGAACGAGACCCCTGACGACGGCGAGCTCATCGGCAAGCTCACCAGGTCGTTCCACGACGGGCAGCGCCGCTTCGACGGGCTGCTCCTCGACGTCGTGTCCGACGACCGATTCGCCTACCGCCGGGAGGAATGACCGCCGTGCCCGTGAAGAAGGCTCTCCGGCTCTCCAGACGTACCTTGCTCCGCGGCGCCGGCGGCGTCGTCGTCGGGCTGCCGTTGCTGGAGTGCATGCTCGACGGCCGTCGGGGGTTCGCGCAGACCGCGGCCGCGCCGAAGCGCTACCTGGTCGTCTTCGATGGGCAGTCGCTCGGCGGGGACGACGATACGCTGCTCAGCGACTTCATCCCCGACCGGACCGGGGCCGGCTACGACCTCAAGACCGCGCTGGCCCCGCTGGGGGCGGCAGGCGTGCAGTCCTGGGTGACGGTGGTCTCGGGGATGCGGATCCCGACCGCCGCCGAGAACGCCGGCTCACCGCCCGCCGGCGGGCGGACCGACGACTTCCATGTCAGCTCCGCGAGCCCGCTGCTCAGCGGGATGCGCTCCACCTCGTCGAACGCCGCGGTGAACGGGCCGACCTCGGACCAGGTGATGGCGGCGCAGATCGCCGGCACGACGACGTTCAAGTCGCTGGTCTACCGGGCCCAGGCGGCCTGGTACCTCTCGGTGTCGGCGCCGTACGGTCGGGACCTCATCTCCTACAAGAACGACAGCACCGGCCGCGTGGTGCCCGTTCCCGCCGAGGTGAGCCCCCGGCAGGCGTTCACCCAGCTCTTCGGGAACTTCGTGCCGCCCGGAGTCGATCCGGCGACCGCCGCGGCGATGGACTTCCAGCTCCGGACCCGCCGCAGCGTCCTCGACCTGGTCCACCAGCGGACGGCGCGGCTGATCCCGCAGCTCGGGCAGGCCGACCAGCTGCGCCTGCAGCGGCACTTCGACGAGATCCGCGACCTCGAGGTGCGGGTCGCTGCCACGCCGCCTCCGCAGACCAGCACCTGCGTCAAGCCGGCCGACCCCGGGCCGGACCCGGCGCTCGGCGGAAACCAGGGCGTCGACGGGACCGGGAACACCACCTACGACCAGAACCTCGGCTACTCCGACGAGGAGGACCGGGCGAGGACCTTCGTCGGTCTCATTCACATGGCCATGGTGTGCGACCTCACCCGCGTGGCCTCGCTCCAGCTCACGCTCTTCCAGTCGCACATGAACATGTTCTCGCTCACCGGCCAGGGCTGTGACCTGCACGAGGTGGGGCACTTCGGCGCGGGGCGGGACACCACGACGCAGATGGCGAAGGGCCAGGCGTGGCACGTGAAGCACTTCGCCTCGCTGATCTCGAAGTTTGCCTCCACGCCCGAGCCCGGCGGGACGATGATGGACAACACCGCGATGGTCTTCCTCCTCGAGGGAGGCCACGGGTTCGACCCGGGCAGCGGGAAGACCTGGAGCTCGCACAGCACCGAGAACATGGCCTGCCTGGTGGCGGGGAAGGTCGGTGGGCTGAAGGCCGGCCTGCACCTCCCGGCGACCGGGATGCATCCGGCCCAGGTGGTGCTCACGGCGATGCGGGCAGCGGGCTACACCGGCACGTCTCTCGGCGAGGTCTCGGGAGAGATCCCCGGCCTGCGCGGCTAAACGGACAGGGAGCTCTGGGAGCCGCCGGCCTGCGAGTGACGCCCCGACCGGCGCGGCGCGCCCGTATCGAGGTGTCTGGCACCACGAAGGCGCCCGGAAGTCCGGAAATCCGAGGCCCCGGGTCGGCAGGATCGCGCTTCGCGATGGGTCGCGAGGTGTCTGACACCTCGAGCGGGCCGGCGGGTCGCGAGGTGTCCGGTAACGAGGTGTCTGGCACCTCGAACCGGCACCTCGAACCCGTGAAACCGCGGAGCCGGGGTGACCGCCCCGGCGTCCGCGGAGTGGACGGCCTACTTCCCGTGCGCGGTGTCCACCGAGGCGCGGTAGTCCAGCGCCGCACGGAGCTGGCGGACCGCCTCCTCGCTGGCCCGGATCGCGTCCGCCTTGTGACCGCCGAAGTCGTCCGGAGCCTTCTGCATGTCGCGGATGGCCGCGTTGAGCGCGTCGATGGCGCGGGCGATGTTCGGGTGCCCGGCCTTCTCCTGCTTCGGCGTCTCGGCAGCCGCTGTGACTGGCACCAGGCTGGAGGTTGCCAGGGCGAGGCCGAGCATCAGGGGGAAGCGCTTCATGCGTTCGTTCCTTTTGGAGCCGCCGGGTCCGTCCCGGCAGGCCGTCGTTCCGACGCCCGCTCGCCAGGCTCATTCGATCGGCAACCGAGTTGTTCCCCGGGACCGAAACGCGACCACGGGAGCCGAAAGCTCTACCCACCCTTGAATCGTGGGCCGTCGGATGGGGCCGGCCTCATGACCTCCTCGTCCTCCTTCACATTTTGTCGTTGGTCTCCGGGAGGGCGCCGTCGTCTCCTGGATGGCATCAGCCATCCGGCTGAAGGGGAGGACGCCAATGCGACGCATCGCTCTCGGAGCGACCTTGTTGCTTCTCGCTGCAGGATGCGGGAGCTCGAACTCGAGCTCTGCCACCTGCGACAACCTCGGCAACGCCGCCAGCGCTCTGCCAGGTAAGTACTCGGCCTGCGGCACCCTGCAGACGATCAGCTTCGACAAGAACGCGTGCGTTCAGGCGTTCAACAACAGCAACTGCACGGATTCCGATCGGCAGAAGATCAACGACTTCGCCAACTGCATCAACGGGCTGCCCAACTGCACCCCGGCGACCCAGAACGCCTGGGTGACCTCGTACACGAACTGCGTGACCCCGCTGCAGAGCATCTCTTCCAACTGCTGACGCGGACCCGTTCGTAGGGAGATCAGCGCGCCGGCCCGGTCTTCCGGAGGGCGATCCGACGAACCTGGACCGGCACGAGCTCCGCCGGATCCGGGTCCGCGCCTGCGAGCCATCGCCGGAGCTGGGTGTTGGCCAGGTAGAGAAGGGAATCACCGTCGATCGCGCCGGTCGTCGGTCCTTCCATCCATGGGGCGTAGGCCTCGAGGACCTCCGAGCGCTCGATTCGCCGGAGTGGCCCGTCGAGCTGGAACCGGAGCACGCGGCCCGGATGGACGCCGTTCTGGATCCCGACCAGCGAGCCCTTCCAGAAGTAGAGGCCGTCGATGCTGCCGTCCACGACTCCGGCGGCGCGCTCCAGACGCGCGGCCTTTCTCGTCCCCAGGTCCACGCGGGTGATTCCCTCGTCACACGCCACGAAGAGCACGCGGCCAGACGCGTCGAGCGCGATGCCGTTCGCCCCGGGGACGGCGT
>DASXGF010000093.1:0-9678 GCA_036489275.1 Myxococcaceae bacterium
ATCCGCCATCTCCGGCCCGACCGACCGCACCGCCACCGCGTCGTCGGCCTCGCCGAGGTCCTTCCCGTTCAGCTTCGCCGTTGCCCGCGTTGCCAGCGTGTCGGCGACACCCTCCGCGAGTTCGGGGTGCGCATGCTGCGCGGACGGCGCGTGGCCCAGTCCTGGTGCCGGACCTGTCGGGGGGTCCACGGCCCGCACCGGCTGCCCGCCCAGGCCAGCTGGCTCGAGCGCGAAACGGCGAGCTAGCTCCGCCTCAGATGTACCCGAAGCGGCGGCGCAGGAACCACTCGGCGCCGAGCAGCACCGCGAGCGCCACCAGCCAGCCCCACCGGTCCCACAGCGGCGCGTCCTTGCTGCGGCCCACCTCGATGAGCGGGGGATTCAGGAGCGGCGCGTCCGGGAACCCGCCCATCGGCAGCTCGTAGGCCCGGCCTCCCGTCGCACGGGCGATGTCCGCCAGGAGCTCGGTGCGGACCGAGGCATCCGCCATCTCCGGCCCGACCGACCGCACCGCCACCGCGTCGTCGGCCTCGCCGAGGTCCTTCCCGTTCAGCTTCGCCGTTGCCCGCAGCTTGTAGGCCCCGGCCGGCACCGGATCGAACGAGACCCGCGCGACGCCGTCGGGCCCGGCGCTCGCGACGCGCGTCTGCAGCACCTTTCGGTCGGCGAGCGAGAAGAGGTCCACCCGCGCCTCGGCCGAGGCCGCGGGCTGGTAGTCGGGTTGCCGCGCAGTGACCACGGCGCCCACCGAGTGGCCCGGCTCGACGCTCGGCGGATCGGCGGTGACCTGGAGCGAGGTCAGGTCGGGATCGCGCACCAGCCAGCGCAGGGCGTTCGTCCAGAACCGATCGTAGTGCCGTGTCTGCTCGCCGGTCCGCCGGGCGGTGAAGGCCCAGGTCCAGCTGTCGTCCATCATCAGCGCCATCGCCCGGCCGCGCCCGTGGTCCCAGAGGGCCAGCACCGGCGCCGGCTGCCCGTTGACCTGGAGGGTCGGATGCGCGAGCAGCACCGTCGCGCCCGGCTTCACCCGGACCACGTTCAGCCCGCTGGCCGGCGGCAGATCGTCCCACGAGGACTGGGTTCCGCTCTCCGAGGTCTGGACCCGCATCACCGGGTGCCGCAGCCCGTCGGCGGTGAGCTTCACCTTGAAGGGATCGACCACCGCCGGAACGCCGCTGGGATCCACCGGGAGCGCGCGATCGAGCACCGGATACGCCGCCCGGCCCTCGCCGAAGGCGTGGTCCCCGCCGATGACCAGCAGCGCGCCGCCGCCGGCGACGTACGACTCCAGATTGCGCTCGTAACTGGCGATGGAGAGCGCCGGCTCCGCGTAGCCGAAGTTCTGGAAGACCACCACGTCGAAGGTGTGGAGCTTGGTGTCGAAGATCTCCTCCATCGGGAACGGGATGAGCGACAGCTCGCGCTCGGGGTTGCGAGTCTGCGTGTCGTCGCTCGAGGTGCGGAGGATGTAGAACGAGACCAGATCGACGTTGGGGTCCTGCCTGAGAATTCCGCGCAGGAAGCGCTCGTCCCAGCTTGGACGGCCCACGACGAGCAGCACGCGCACCCGATCGCGGATGACCTTCAGCACGAAGGAGCGGCTGTTGTTCTCGGTCACCGCCTCGCCCGGGAACACCGGCGCGCCCACGGTGTAAACGAAGCGCCCGGTCTGGTCGGGGGTGAAGGTGAAGGAGACCGGCGTCCGCTGGTCCTCCTGGTCCAGATGCACGGTGCGGGTGCCAACCGTCAGCCCCTCGCGCTGGAGCACCACCGGCACGTCGCGTCCCTTCAGCCCGCGGGCGTGCAGCTCCAGATCGACCGTCACCGCGTTGCGGACGAAGGCGAAGTCGTCCACCTTCACGTTCTCGACCGCGAGGTCCACCAGCGCGGGCTCCCCCACCCGGATGGTCGAGACCGGGAAGCCGAGCGCCCCCAGCTCGTCGGCCTGGCGCGACTGCAGCCCGGTCGCGAGCTCGGCGTTGTCCGCGCCGTCAGAGAGGAGGACGGCCCCGGCGATCTTCCGGCTGCCTCCCGTATCGGTGGCCTTCAGCGCCCGGAGCGCTGCCATGAGGTCCGTGCGGGTGCCGGGGCCCGGCATGCGCAGCGCCTCGGAGGAGACCGGGCCGAGCTCCGGGGAGAAGCCCAGCACCTCGATCTGATAGCGGTCGCGGAGCGACTCGAGGCCTGGCGCGAACCGGTCCAGCGCCTCGGCCGCCGCCGCCGCGCGACTCTGGCCGTCGGGTCGCACGGGGAAGCCCATGCTCGCGCTCCGGTCGACCAGCACCGCGAGCCGGTTCTTCACCCGCACCTGCGCCAGCTGCCGCAGCCCCGGCTCCAGCAGGAAGAAGAGCGCCATCGCCCCCGCGAGCAGCCGGAGCACGAGGAGGATCCGGCGCCGGAACGCGGAGGGCTCCCGCCGGAGCCCGAGCACCGCCAGCACCACCCCCGCCAGAACCAGCGCAGTGAGCAGCACCAGCGCCCACGCCGGAAGCGGAGAGAGGCTCACCAGCCGCCAGGTGGTGGTGGTGCCCCCGTTCATCTCCGCTTCTTGAGGATGAGCGGGAGGTGCACCGCGTCGTCCTTGTAGTCGAGGCAGAGCGCGTACATGCAGACGTTGATTCCCATCCGCACCGCCAGCTCGCGCTGTGGCTCACCGCCGGGCGAGACCTCGTAGGCGTAGGCCCCGCTCTCGTCCCGCTCCCAGGCGCCGGCCAGATCGTTCTGCGAGTACACGACCGCGGCCCGGTTCCCCAGGTTCACCATCTGCAGCTGCGGATGGAGGAACACCCGTCCCGGCGCCGAATCGAGGAGGTAGAAGGTCTTGAAGACCACGTGGGTGCTGGGCACGGGCTCGAGCGCGGAGCCGGGCAAGACCCTCGCCAGCTCGCGACGGAAGCTCAGGTCGAATCCGCGGCCGCCGCTCCCGTCATTGGCGTCGGCGAAGACGAAGCCGCCGTAGGTCAGGTACCGGCGCAGCGACTCCACCTCGCCCGCGGTCAAGGGCGGGAATTCGCCGTCGCCCCCGAAGTAGAGAAAGGGATGGTCGAACAGCCTCGGGCTGGTGAGCGGGAGGCCCCGCGCCTCGGGAACCACCTCCACCGAGGTGCGTCGCTGGAGCTCCCAGGAGAGCCGCCGGAGACCGGACAGCCGGCCGTCCCACCGCCCTCCGTGCTGCGCGACCCCGGGCACGAAGCGCGCCCCCTCGCCGAAGGCCAGCGCGCGCCCTCCCGCCAGGAGGAGCGGCATGCTCCGGAGGAGGGTTCGTCGGGAGAAAGGAAACGCCATCGCTGGAGCCAGCGGCTCGCTTAGCATGCCGCACCCCTTCAACACCGCCGCCAGCGCGCTTCATCCTGCCCCCCCGAGGCGTGTATAGACGGGCCCGACGTTCCATCCCCCGACATGAAGGCATCCGATTCCGAACCCGCAGAGGCGCTCCGCCGGGCCCAGCAGGCGTTGACCGCCGGCGATGTGGTCGCCGCCCGGCGACTCGCCGGAAAGGCGCTGGCCGCCAATCCCCGCGAGAAGGAGGCAACCGAGGCGCGCGACATCCTCGCCCGCACCGACGTCGCCTTGCCCCTTCTCGTCTACGGCGCGGTGGCGGCAGTCTGCTTCCTGCTCCTCGTCCTGGTCGCCGTCATCCGGAGCGCCCACCCGTGAAGCGCCGCCCAGCCACCGCAGGCCCGGCCCGTGCCGAGCCAGCGGAGAGCGCTTCCCTGGCGGATGCCCGGCGACCCGCCCCGCTCGGCCGGAGGGGCTGGCTGGTGCTCGGGGGCATCATCCTCCTGATCAATCTTCCCGTGCTGCACCTGCTCGTCCGCAGCGAGCCGCCAGCCTCCGGGCACGTCCCCTTCTCCGACGACTTCCGCGACCCGGGCACGGTCGCCAAGAACTACCGCTCCCACGGAGGGTACCCGCGGGTGATCAACGGCGAGCTGCTCTCCCCGGGCACCAAGAACAACCCGCTCTGGCTGGACGCGGCCCTGCCCCACGACGTGATCGTCGAGGTCTCGGCGAGGCCCATCAGCCCCGAGGGGGAGATCCGGGTCACTCTCTTCGGCAGCGGCATCGACGCCGACACCGGGTACCAGGCGGTGCTCGGCACCTGGAGCCCGATGGGGTCGCCGCAGCGGGTCGGCCCGGCCCTGGTCCGGCTCGACGAGAACGGCGGCACGCTCTCCCGCTGGCTCTCCCGGGCGCGCGTCCCCGGCGACCTGCGCTCCGCGGGATTCGGGAGGAACTCGGGGCTACGCGTCGAGGCCTCGCCCCTCACGCTCGACCCGTCGCACGTCTACAAGATGCGCTTCGAGCGGCGCGGCTCGGTGATTCGGTGGAGCGTGGACGGCCGGCTGATGGCCGAGCTCGACGACCCGTTCCCGCTCGATGGGCCGGGGCACGACCGCCTCGGGCTCTCCAGCGGAGAGTGGGACGTGTACTACGACGACCTCCGCGTCACCCCGGCCACGGGCGGTGGGTTCGCGCCGGTGGCCGCGGCTCCGGAGCCGGCCGCCGGTCCATTCGCCGACGACTTCCAGCGCACCCAGCTCGGCTCGAACTGGCTGGCAACCGACCCGTCCGCGGCCTCGATCCAGCAGGGCGCGATGGTGGTGGAGAAGGCCCACAACCACCCGGTGTGGCTCAAGAGCGCGCTACCCGAGAACGTGGTCATCGACCTCGACGTGTGGACCGACAGCCCCGAGGGCGACATGAAGGTCGAGGTCTTCGGCGACGGACAGTCGTTCTTCCGTGGCGACCCGCGTGCGGCCTACGACGCCACCGGTTACGTCCTGGTGATGGGGGGCTGGCAGAACAGCCTGTCCGCCATCGTCCGGCAGCAGGAGCATGGCCCCGACCGGGTGACCCGCGCCGACCCGAAGGTGGTGCCCGGCAAGAAGTACCACTGGACCATCCGCCGCCAGGGTCCTCTCCTGACCTGGCTGGTGGACGGCCAGCCCTTCCTGACCTTCAACGATCCGGACCCGCTGCGCGGCCCGGCGCACCGGTATTTCGGCCTGTCCGGCTGGGAGTCGAAGGTCCACTTCGATAACTTGAAGATCGTCCCCCTCTGAGAGGGGCCCCGGCCCTGAGCCTGACGGCTGGCGCGCCTCTGCGCGGTTCCTCGAGCGTCCCCCTGGTGCGGGGGGCTAGGGCTTGGTCTCGGCCACGAGATCGAAGTCCGGCATCTCCGAGCGCACGAAGTCGCGCATCCGGTTCACCAGCGCCGCCTCGATCTGCCGCGCCCGCTCGCGGGAGAAGCCGAAGTGCGTCCCGATGTCCTGGAGGGTCATCGGCTCGTCGGCGGTGAGCCGCTTCTCGAAGATGTACTTCTCCTTGCCCTCGAGCGTCTTGCCGAATGCCTCGAGCTTGTCCCGGAAGAGCCGCTTCAGCTCCTCGGTGGCGAGTCGCTCGTCGGCGGCGGGGAAGGGGCTCGCCGGCAGGATGCGATCGCCGCGCGTGGCGTCGCTGTCGTCGCCGACCGGGGCGTCGATCGACAACTCGTCGGGGCCGAGGCGCTGGTCCATCTCCACCACGTCCTGCTCGGTGACGTTGAGGCGCTCGGCGAGCAGCTTGGGCGTCGCCTCGTAGCCCTGCTTGAGCAGGCGCTCCTGCTCCTGTCGCAGCTTGAAGAACAGCTTTCGCTGGGCCTCGGTCGTCCCGATCTTCACCAGCTTCCAGTTGTCCATGATGTAGCGAAGGATGTACGCGCGGATCCACCAGGCGGCGTAGGTGGAGAGCTTCACCCCACGCTCGGGATCGAACTTCTTCACCGCCTGCATCAGCCCGATGTTTCCCTCCTGCACGAGGTCGAGGAGCGAGAGGGGATTCCGGTGGTACTCGTGGGCCAGCTTCACCACGAGGCGCAGGTTGGCGGAGACGAGCCGGGCGGCGGCGTCGAGGTCGCCGGTGCTGCGATAGCGGCGGGCGAGCCGCTCCTCGTCCTCGCGCGAGAGCAGCGGATGCCGGTGCACCTCGGCCATGTAGGCCGACATCGGATCGGCCCGGGCGATGCCTCGCTCGGAGCTGCGCGCCGCGCGGGTGGCGCGGGGGGGCTCGGCCACCGGCTCGAGCTCGGCCAGCTCGTCTCCGTCCGGCTCTGCCTCGTCCGCGGCCTCGGATGTCTCGTCGGCGTCCTCTGCGGCGTCCGCCGTCGCGTCCCGATCGATCGGGCGAGCGTCGCGAACGTCTTCGGCCGCCGCGCGGACCCTCTTCCGCCCGGTGACAGGCGCCGGACCACGAACCCCGCTCGTCCGCGTGACCGGCGCCGCCTCGCGAGTCGGCTCCGCCTCGTCGACGGAGGCCGCCGCGGGGGCCGTCTTCGCCTCGAGGACGGGGGCCGCCTCACCCACGCGGCTCGCGTCGGAGGCGGGGGCCGCGTCGCGGTTCGGTTCCGGCTCCTCGACCGGGATCGCCGCGCGGACCTTCTTCGGCTCGGGCACGGGAGCCGCCCCGCGGCCCTCCTCCGCCCCGGCGGCCGGCGGCGTCTCCCGGGCCTCCTTCGCCTCCGTGACCGGGGTCGGCTCCGGGTCTTTCGGCCTGGCGACCGGCGTCGCCTCCCGGACCTCCTCGGTCGTGGGCCGGGCCCGTCGACTGGCTGGACGCGCCGCGGCTCGCCTCGGCGCCTGTCGCGCGGGAGCCCGGGGTCCGGGGGCATCGGCAGCGGTGGACCGGGTGGCCGGCTTGCGGCGGGTCTTCCCCGGCTTCTTGGGCGGACGTGCCATGGGCGACGGACCGGTTGCTTCTAGCAGGACCCCTGGGCTCCGTGATTGCCAGGGTATGCGGGAGGGATTAAGCCCGTGCCCGATGAGTGACAACCCGCCCGCGCCCGAACGCGGCGATTCCTCTACGTCCTCCGACGCGGCAGCCCCCGAGACGACGACTCCCGAGCGACCGGCCGAGTACCTGGCCGAGGTTGGCTTCGACGAGCTGGCCCTCTCCCCGGAGATCCGCCGCGCCCTCGCCGAGCGGGGCTACGCCCACCCCACGCCCGTGCAGGCCCAGGCCTTCGACCCGGTGATGCAGGGCAAGGACCTGATCGTCCGGAGCAAGACCGGGACGGGGAAGACTGCCGCCTTCGGGTTGCCTCTGCTGGAGAAGATGGACCCGGAGGACAAGGCGGTGCGCGCCCTCGTCCTCTGCCCCACGCGCGAGCTGGCGCTCCAGGTCGCCGCGGAGCTGTCGGACCTGGGCAAGCACAAGGGGGTCCGGGTCACGGCCATCTATGGCGGCGCGTCGATGAAGGACCAGGAGGACGCGCTGATCAGCGGCTCGCCGATCGTCGTCGGCACGCCGGGCCGCATCTGGGACCACATCCGCCGGAAGAACCTCAAGCTGCAGGGCTGCCGCCACGTGGTCCTCGACGAGGCGGACGAGATGCTCAACCAGGGGTTCTACGAGGAGGTCACCCGCATCCTCGACCAGCTCCCGAAGGACCGGCAGGTGCTGCTCTTCAGCGCCACGGTCCCGCCGGAGATCCAGAACCTCATCAGCCAGTACACCACCTCGCCGGAGATGCTGATGCTCTCCGGCGACGTCCTCACCGTCGATCACATCCACCACGTCCGCTACGACGTGACCGATGCCTATCCGAAACCCCGGAACCTCATCTACGTGCTGGAGATGGAGGAGCCGGACAACGCCATCGTCTTCTGCAACACCCGGGATGACACGGCGCTGGTGACGGCCGTCCTGAACCGGAACGGCTTCGACGCCGAGCTGCTCAACGGCGACCTGCCCCAGAAGGAGCGGGAGCGGGTGATGGGCAAGGTGAAGCGAGGCGAGGTCGCCTTCATGGTGGCCACCGACATCGCCGCCCGCGGGATCGACATCTCGGATCTCCGCTACGTGATCAACTACTCGCTCCCCGAGGATCCGGCGGTGTATCTGCACCGGGTCGGACGCACCGGGCGCATCGGGAAGAAGGGCACCGCGATCAACCTCATCTCCGGCCGCGAGCTCGGTACGTTCACCGTCCTGGAGAAGAAGTACGGGATCAAGTTCGAGAAGCGGGAGATGCCCTCACCCGAGGACGCGATGCAGATGTGGACCGAGCGCCACGTCCGGGAGATCCAGTCCTCCGCCGCGGGGAGCGTCTACGAGGGGTATCTCGGTCTCGCCGGGGCGCTGAAGCAGCGGGCCGACGCCGACGACGCGATCGCCTTTCTCCTCAAGTTCTTCTTCGGCCACCTCCGGATGGAGAAGGTGCAGGCCGCCGCCGCGGAGCAGACGCCGACGCAGACTCAGACGCAGACGCAGACGCGTCCGCCGCGGGAGCGCGAGCGGTCCAGGGGCGACCGTCCCCGCCGCGAGGAGCGGGGAACCCGCGGCGAGCGCGGAGAGCGTTCGGAGCGAGGGGAACGTTCGGGACGCGAGGAGCGCCCGGGTAGCCGAGAGCGCCGGGACCGGCGCGAGCGTCCACCGCGACGTGACCAGCCCGAGGAGGCGGCTTCCGCGACCCCGGCCGAGGCGTCTCTGCCGGGCCAGGTTCGGCTGTGGCTGAACCTCGGAAGCGCCGAGGGCCTCGACGCGGCCGGGATCACCGCGGCGCTGGAGGGTCTCGGGGCGCCGGCAGGAAAGCTGCTGCGGCTCGACGTCCGGCCGACCTACAGCTACGGCTTCGTCGCCGAGGAGGACGCGGCGGCGTTCGAGAAGCTCAACGGACAGCAGCGCGGCGAGAAGACACTGCGCCTGGAGCGTGCGAGGCGACGATGAGCGAGCGACCGACGGCCGAGGCACTCCGCGCAGTTCCCCTCCTCTCGGGGCTGACCGAGGCGGAGCGGGCTGAGGTCGCGGGCCTCGCCGAGGTGAAGTCGCTCGAGGCGCAGCTGCCTCTGTTCCGCGAAGGAGACGCCGGCGACGCGCTGGTGGTGGTGCTCTCCGGCTCCGTGCAGGTGGTGAAGAAGGATCCCGCGGGGAAGCACCAGGTGCTCTCGGTGGTCTCGGCGCCTGCGGTGCTGGGCGAGATGGCGGTGCTGGAGGCCGGTGGGAAGCGCAGCGCGTCGGCGATCGCCGTCGGGCCGGTCACCTTCGCGGTCATCCCGGGGCCCCCGCTCCGGCAGCGGCTGGCGAGCGGGAACGTCGCGACCCTCAAGATCGCCCACGGCCTGGCGAAGCTCCTCGCCCGCCGGCTGGGAGAGGCGAACACGCGGCTCGTCCAGGTGCTGCAGAGCGGAAAGCCCGACGAGAGCGTGGCCGAGGCCCAGCGGGCGCTCGAGCAAGACACCTCGTTCTGAGGCTCGCGGGGGGGAACCGATGGAGGGCAGGGACCTCACCAAGGCGAACGTGCTCCTCAACCCTGCGTTTCCGAAGCGGGAAGGAACGAACGTCTCCGGCCCGACCGACACGAACGGAAAGAGGTTCCACGACCTGATGCTGGAGACGGCGCGGACGAAGGGCTCGGGCTGGGTCGACTACCTGTTCCCGAGGCCCGGCCAGACGACGCCGTCCCACAAGTGGATCACGTGAAGCGGGTCACCATCGACGGCGCCCCCGCCCTCCTCGGTGCCGGCTTCTACGCCGACTGACCTCGTCCTGGGACCACCGCCCGGCTGGGGGCAGTCGACACGTGGACGTCAAGAAGGCCGTCTCCGGAGAAACGCCCTCGACGTTCACCCCGCGAAGGAGGGATGGATCGCGGCGTGCGGACCGGAACCTTCCTGTTCTACGGCGCGACTCTCCTGCTCT
>DASXGF010000096.1:0-10589 GCA_036489275.1 Myxococcaceae bacterium
ACCGTGTTCAGGAGCCCGTGCGAGTAGGGGAAGACGAACTCGAGGTAGTGGCCGGTGGCGAAGCCGGGCGGGACGATGACCTGCTCGATGCCGGCGAGGACGAAGATGCCCAGGAGGACGTCCAGGAGCATCACCGCCCCGAGGAGCGGGCCGAGCCGGAACTGCCGGGAGCGCGAGGAGAGCGCCAGGCCGACCCCGAGGTGACCGACGAACATGGACGCCCTCCTCGAGGCCCCGCGGCCGGGCGGCCGCGGACGCGGCCATCGTACCCGCCACAAGGGTCCGCGAGGCCGTGAAGTCCATGCCGGCGGACACGCGGCGAGCCCGCACCTCGGCGGATGCCTCCCGTGGCGGGCCGGTGCGTCCTGAACCTCCGTTGCCGGAGGAGAGGGGGGTGGACACCACAGGCGTCCGCCGCCCGACGCCCCTGGGCGAGGAAGCGTTCTCCCGTCACGTCACGGTGAATGCGGCACGTTTCCCGCGCGTCCCCGAGTGACGATCTACCCGCCTGTTGTTCTGGGGGGTGGCCCCGGTAGCCTAGGAGGCGCCGTGCGTTCCTTCGTCCTGCTCGCGCTCGTGTCGGCGTCTTCCCTCGCCGCTCCCTCTCTCACCACCGAATCCGCGGGCACGCTGGGACGCCCCGATCTCGCGTCCTCCAGCCGCGTCCAGACGCTGGTGCAGCTCGACGGCCGGCGGGTGCTGGCCATCGACGCCGCCGGGTACGGCCGGCTCTGGGACGTCTCGGACTGGCAGCAGGTCGGCGTGGCGTCGCCCGGCACACGGGCCCTCCTCGGCCCCGCCGGGCTCGCCCTTCCCGGGGAGCGCGGTGGGGGCTGTCTGCTCGCGCCGCCGGTGGCCGCCACCCACGACGGACGGCTGGTCACCGCCGAGGGCCTCGCGCTCCGGGTCTGTGACCCCACCGGGCAGCGGCCGCCCAGGGACCTGTCGGTGCCCGGCGTCGACGGCACCACCGCGCTGGCCGTCGCGACGGACGGCTCGGCCGCCTTCCGCGCCACCCCCGAGGGGGACGTGGAGCTCATTCCG
This sequence comes from Myxococcaceae bacterium, assembly GCA_036489275.1. GTDB lineage: Bacteria > Myxococcota > Myxococcia > Myxococcales > Myxococcaceae > RPRB01. The sequence continues at coordinate 1,045 of DASXGF010000096.1, forward strand.
TTCGACGGCGGGCAGGTGACCCGCTTCCACGCGCAGGACGCGCGCATCGTCACCCTGCAGTCGACCTCCGACGGGCGGCTGCTGACCGCCGCGCAGGACGGCATGGTCCGGGGTTTCGACCGGAACGGTGGAAGCTTCAAGCTGGATGTCATCCGCGGCCGCGGGCGCCCGTGCGACGAGTCGCTGCGCGCGCTGACCTTCAACGAGGACGGGACGCTCGCCCTCGTCTCGGCGCTCACCGGAGGCGAGGAGTGCGACGACGCGCGCACCGGCGGCTCGCTCCGGCTGATCGAGCTGCCCACCGGACGCATCCGCTGGGAGATCCAGCAGGTCCAGATCACCGCGGCGCTCTTCGCCTCCGACGGGTCGGTGCTGGTGGCGGCGGCCGGTCAGGTGCGCGATCGGGTGGACCCCATCTCTACGACGCTGGTCCGGCTCGACATGCGGAGTGGCGCTCCGGCGGCGTCTCCGCCCGGGCATCGCGCGCAGGTGACGGCCGTGCGCTTCTCACCCGACGGCGCGAGGCTCGCCTCCGGCGACGCGGCCGGGGTCTGGTCCATCTGGGACGTGGGGACGCGGGCGCGGCGGGTGGCCTCCGCGGTTCCGGGGGGCGCGCTGGTCGACCTCCGCTTCACCCCCGGAGCCGACACGCTGGTCTCTCAGCACGAGGACGACTCGGTCCGGACGTGGCGAGTGGCGGACGGATCGGCGGGACCGGTCCTCGTCGCGCCCCCCTCTCCGGATCCGATGCGGTCCGCCCCGGCGTGCGCGTCGGCGCAGACCCAGGTGGCGGAGCTGATGCGGCCAGCGGCGGACAGCGTGCTGGGCGTGCGCGACCCGTCGGCCTGGTCCGGGCTGCAGACGGTGCCGGAGCTGGTGCTGTCCTCCGACGGGGAGAACGTGCTCGCGCCGGTGGCGGAGGAGTCCTGCGTGAGCCTGCTCCGGAGCGGCTGCTCCATCGGCTGCAGCCGCCACTACCACCTCGAGCGGGTGGCGGTGCGCACCGGTCGGCGGGTCCAGACCCTCCCCCTGGACCAGGACCTCCTCGGGGGCTGCGTTCCGCCGGGCGGCGCGTTCGTCACCCGGAATGACAAGGGAGGCGGGATCCAGCTCCGGGACGCCGATGGAGAGCCGGTCGCGCGGGCGGGGGCGAAGCTCGGCAAGGTGACCACCTGCGAGGCCACGCCGGACGGCAAGCGGATGCTGCTCGCGTCGTCGAAGCTGCTCGGATTCTGGGAGGTCGGCCGGCCGACGATGCGCGACGGCGTTCCGCGCCGGGCGCGGATCGGCGGGCCGGTGGCGCTGTCACCGCGCGGCGACGTGAGCGTCGACGCCGACGGACCGGAGCTGCGGCTGCGGGCGTGGCCCTCGGGGGCGGTGGCCGGGCGGCTGAGCCTCGCCCTGCAAGACGACTTTCCGACCAGCGCGACGTTCTCGCCCGACGGGCGGATGCTGGCGGTGGGCACGGCGCGCGGGGTGATTCACCTCATTCGCTTCGACGCGCCAGCGGCGACGGCCAGCCGGCGCTGAGGCCCGCGCTTCGTCGACTTCCGGAGCGTGGACGCCGGCGTGGGTGACGACCGTCTGGTCCACCTCTGCTAGAGAAGCGACCCTCAACGCTTCCGCCGGGGCTCCATGATGGACAAGCCGCGCATCTTTCTTGGCTCTTCAGGACAGCAGGAGAAGCTGCTGGAGGTCCTCACCCGCGGGCTGGAGGACATCGCGAAGGTGGACCCGTGGACGACCTCCTTCAATCCGGGAACCACCACGCTCGAGCGCCTCGTCGAGCTCGCGCACGTGGTCGACTTCGCCGCCTTCGTGTTCGCCCGGGACGACTGGACGACCGCGAGCTCTCGCGCCCCGTCCTCCCCGGCAGCGGGTCAGGCGTCTCCGCGGGACAACGTCGTCTTCGAGGCCGGTCTCTTCGGCGGAGTCATCGGAATGCGACGCACGTTCATCCTCCATTCGGCCGGCGCAAAGCTTCCGACCGACCTCCTCGGCCTCACCAGCATCCGGTACGACGAGACGACCGCGGCCGAGGTGAAGGTCATCAACCAGAAGCTCCGGAAGGCCATCGAGGACCAGGGGCCCGTCGCCCGCATCGACGGTCTGTGGTGGCAGTACTCGCTGACGGAGCATGGCCGGGAGGAACCCTCGGTTCTGAGCCTCCTCCGGATCTCACGAGACCGCGCCGGCGTGCTCGAGATGAACGGACGCTCCTGGCAGAAGGATGGCACCTTGTCGGCGAGGTACTGGAGTGAGGCGGTGAAGGAGAGAGTGGATCCTTCGGGGATCTTCTATTTCGGGAGGGGGGAACGGCCCAGGGACCCCGCCGCACCGCAGTTCGAGGCGATCGGAGAAGTCCGTCTGGAATCCGCCGATCGCGCAACGGGATACTGGATCACTCGCGCGGACCCTGCTCCGCAGTGTCGAACCGCCGGTGTCTACCTGCGCGCAGACCCGGCGGATCTGGGCGTCCTGGACGGCCGCGACGAGCGGCAGCGAGCGAAGCTCATCGCCGACCGGCTCAAGCGCTGGAAGTCGATCTCGAGAGGATGACCGGTCGCGGCGGCCGCGTCTCGGACGCGGGCGTCGTCTGTCGAGGGCTTTGTCCGGGTTCTCGGACGGGTCGCCTCGTTCCGGCGCGGAATGAGCGCGACCTCCTCGGGGTTCGCTCGCCCAGCGTATGGCTCGGGTCATCCGGGGGCCGGGGTGGGAGCAGGGACATGCGTTCGAGCTCGGTCGTCGTTCTCCTCGGGCTGGCAGATGTTCTTCTGGCTGGCTGCCACGGCGGTGATTCGGGCGACGGAGGCGTCCCGCTCGCCGAACCGACGGACACGCGCCTCGACGGAACCTGGGTGAGAGCACCTGGCCTGGCAAGCTCAGGGCTGCAGACGTTCACCATACAGACCCTGGACGAGGGCTGGCGCGTCGAGGCCACCATCCTGGAGCGGTCAAGTTCGGATGGAACCCTCCACGGGAAGCCCGTGGAAGGTGACACCCTCCTGATCCGTGTCGGGCTCGCGACCGAGGTGGACGAAGTCAATGTCCGCGAGGCAATCGCGTGGAGCGACTCCGATCGGCTGGACTTCTTCAGGTCGGGCGACGGCGTCGTGCGCGCCGCGTCCTGGTCCGGTGTCCCGGCAATTGATTCGATTTACGCCGCACGGCCGGTCATCCTCGACGAAGGCTCCGCTGGCCGCACGCTGTTGCTGCCGCCAGAGCTCGCCAGGGAGCTCGGCCTCGAGACCGACGAGGTGCTGATCCAGAAATCTCCCTTCGCGGAACAACAGTCATGGCTCGACCCCTTCTGGTCCATGGGAGGGTGGAGGACGGCCAACTGGCCGGCGCCACTCGAGCAGCTGCCCGATGGAGGCCTTCCCTTCACCGAGTGGCCGGCGAGCCGGCTGGAGGTCGATCGGGACGGGACCTATCGCCTCTACCAGCTCGTCGCGGGGCGCGCCTTCTCGGTTCAGGGCGTCTTGGTCCCGACGCCCGAGGGGCGCTGGAGCTTCACGGTCCAGAACCTCTCGCTACCTCTCGTTCTCGACGACGGCTCGTCGGTTCTCACCGAGCTTTCCGGGTTCGCGGGAGGTGAGCAGCGTGGGTACGAGCCCCTGAACCCGGATGCGGGCCCCTCGGAGCTGGTCGTCACCGGGCTCGATGCGGCTCCCTTCGCCTACGAGGTCCACATCGGCACGACGATCCCGGACCCGAACGCGCCCCCGGTCACTCCACCGTGACGCTCTTCGCGAGGTTCCGCGGCTGGTCCACGTCGGTGCCGCGCAGATCCGCCACGTGGTACGCGAGCAGCTGCAGCGGGACCGCCGTGACGATCGGCCCGAGCAGCGCCGAGCTCGACGGGAGGCGAATCACGTCGTCGGCCAGCGAGGCCACCGCGGTGTCCTCCTCGTCGACCACCGCGATCACCTTCCCCCCGCGCGCCCGGACCTCCTCCACGTTTCCGACGATCTTCTCGTAGGGGATCTTCGGCTCGCGTGGGGCGAGCACCACCACCGGCATCTTCTCGTCGATGAGCGCGATGGGGCCGTGCTTCATCTCTCCGCCGGCGTAGCCCTCGGCGTGGATGTACGAGATCTCCTTCAGCTTCAGCGCCCCCTCCAGCGCCACCGGATGCATCGGCCCACGCCCGAGGAAGAGGAAGTCCTGCGAGGTCTGGTAGTTCCGGGCGATCTGCTTGACCGCCGCCTCACAGTGCAGCGCCTCCTCCACCCGCTTCGGAATCTCGGTGAGATGGGTCAGCAGCTCCTGCGCTCTGCCCACGTCCAGCGTGCCCCGGAGCCGCCCGAGCTTCACCGCCAGGAGGTACAGCGCCGCGAGCTGGGTGGTGAACGCCTTGGTCGAGGCGACGCCGATCTCCGGACCGGCGTTGGTGAGGACGGTCAGGTCCGCCTCGCGCGTCATCGCGCTGCCCACCACGTTGCACAAGGCGACGGTCCGGGCCCCGCGGGCCTTCGCCTCGCGCAGCGCGCACAGCGTGTCCAGCGTCTCACCCGACTGGCTGATGGCCACTGCCAGCTGCCCGGGCTCGATCAGCGGGTCGCGGTAGCGGAACTCGGAGGCCAGCTCCACGTCCACCGGGATGCGGGCCAGCGATTCGATCATCGCCTTGCCGGCGAGCCCCGAGTGCCAGGACGTGCCGCAGGCGAGGAGCGTGATGCGTGACAGCTGCTTCACCTCCTCGGGGCCGAGCGTCCAGCCCTCGAAGAAGACGTCGCCCTCGGAGAGGAGCACCCGGCCGCGCAGCGTGTCCGCCAGCGCCCGAGGCTGCTCCCAGATCTCCTTGTGCATGAAGTGCTTGTGGCCGCCCTTCTCCGCCATCATCGGCGTCCAGTCGATGCGGCGGGTCGGCCGGTTCGCGATGCGACCCTGCCGGTCGTAGACGTCGACGCGGGTGCGGCTCAGCACCGCCAGATCTCCCTCCTCGAGGAACACCATGTCCCGGGTGTGCTCGAGCAGCGCCGGGACGTCGCTGGCGACGAAGTTCTGCCCCTCGGAGAGGCCGACCACCATCGGCGAGCTGTCCTTGGTCGCCACGATGCGGTCCGGATCCTTCGCCCAGACGACCGCGAGGCCGTAGGTGCCCTTCACCTGGGCGACGGCGGCCCGGACCGCCTCCGGCAGATCCAGACCGTTGCGCAGCTCCGCGGCGATCAGATGGGCGAAGACCTCGGTGTCGGTCTCGCTGGCGAAGACGTGGCCGCGCTCGCGCAGCATGGCCTTGAGCTCGAGGTGGTTCTCGATGATGCCGTTGTGCACGACCGCGACGCCGTCATGGGTGTGCGGGTGAGCGTTCTCGTCGGTGGGCCGGCCGTGCGTCGCCCAGCGGGTGTGGCCGATGCCCAGCGTGCCCGAGGGCGGCTCGGTTCCGATGCGCGCCTCGAGGTTCTTCAGCTTCCCGGTGGCCCGCACCACGTTCAGCGTGCCGCCGTTGACCACTGCCAGGCCCGCGGAGTCGTAGCCGCGGTACTCGAGCTTCTTCAGCCCCGAGACCAGGATGGGCGCGGACTGCTGCTCACCGACGTACCCGACGATGCCGCACATGGATTCGTTCGTTCCTCCGGCCCCACCGCTGACCCGGGCTCCCCTGGACAGCGGAACCTGGGCCCGGGAGTGACGGCCGACAACCCTCCCGCACAGGGCCTGAACACTATCTCCGACCGGGGGACTTGGCGCGACGGCGGCTGGGCCACCCCTCCTTCACGATTCGAGGAGCACGAGAGAAGACCAGGGTGTCAGGAGGGACATCCTCGGTGACGGTGGTGCCCGCTCCCACGTAGCTCCCCTCGCCCACCTTCACCGGGGCCACCAGCTGGCTGTCCGAGCCGATGAAGGCGCCGTCGCCGATCTCGGTCAGGTGCTTCCCGAAGCCGTCGTAGTTGCAGGTGATGGTGCCCGCGCCGACGTTCACCTTCGCGCCGATCACGCTGTCGCCGAGGTAGCAGTGGTGGTGCGCCTTGGTGCCCGGCCCGAGGCGCGCCTTCTTCGTCTCGGCGAAGTTGCCGAGCTCCACGCCTTCGCCGAGGTCGCTTCCAGGGCGCATCCGGGCGAACGGGCCGATGAGGCAGCGCGGGCCGATCCGGGACTCGGTGGCCACGGAGTACGGAAGGACCGTCGTCCCGTCGCCGACCTCGGTGGAGACGAAGACCGAGCCCTGTCCCAGAGTGACCCCGCGCCCGATGCGGGTCTTTCCGCGCAGTGAGACGTTCGGCTCGATGACCGTGTCCGGCCCGATGAAGATCCCCGGCTCGATGGTGGTCGTGGCCGGGTCGTGCATGGTGACGCCGCCCCGCATGTGCTCGAGGTTGATGCGACCCTGGAGCACGCGGGTGCAGGCGGCGAGGTCGGCCCGGTCGTTCACCCCGGCCGTGTCCTCGAGCTCCGCGCTCACCGACCGGACCTCGCCCCGGCGCGCGGCGAGCGCCACCAGGTCGGTGAGGTAGTACTCGCCCTGGGCGTTCTCCGGCCGGAGCTGGGCGAGCCCCTCGCGGAGGAAGGCAGCGTCGATGGCGTAGACGCCCGCGTTCACCTCGCGGATGGAGCGCTGGTCGGCGGTGCAGTCTTTCTCCTCGACGATGCCGGTGAGCCGCTCCTCCACCCGGAGCACCCGGCCGTAGCCCGTGGCATCCCGGGCCACGGTGCTCACCAGGGCGAGCGGCGCGCTGCCGCGGCGGAAGGCGTCGACCAGCGCACGCAGGGTGGACTCCCGGAGCAGCGGTGTGTCCCCGTAGAGGATCAGGACCGGTCCGGTGACGCCGTCGAGCGCCCCGAGCGCGGCCCGCACCGCGTCCGCCGTTCCCCGCTGTTCGTCCTGGGTCACGAAGCGCAGCGGCTGGCCGGGGAAGCGTGGCTCGAGCACGGCGCGCACCTCGTCGCCCTGATGTCCCACCACCGCCACCACCGGCTGACAGCCGAGAGCGAGCGCGCGGCCGATCGGCCACGCCGCCAGGGGCTGCCCGAGCACGGGGTGCAGCACCTTCGCCATCTCGGACTTCATGCGGGTGCCCTTCCCCGCGCAGAGCACCACCGCCGCCAGAGGTTCGGTCATCTTGCCCGGCACATTGCAAGGCGGCTGCCGCGGGCGTCAAACCGGGGGGCGTGCGCCGCGGATCAGCATCCTGGCCGCCCGGAAGGCCCGGCGTGCGTCGGCGTCGCGGCGGGCGTCCCGGAGGAGCCGGGCGCGCGAGCGGAGCACGCAGGCGAGAGGCACCTTGAGCTCCCGCGGGAGCCCGGTGAGCGGGGCTTCTCCGAACATGCACAGCGCCCCGGCGTCCATCCCGGTGAGCCGGCCGGTGATCGCGTCGATCTGCCGGAGCGCCTCGTCCCGCTTCCCCTCGCGCCGCAGCCGGAGCGCCGCGGCCAGGAGCTCGGTCAGCTGGCGCACGAGGCGCATGATGACGTCGCGCTCGGTGAGCATCGCCACGGGAGGATGCAGCAATTCCCGGACGGGAGGGAGCCCCGGGCCGATTCAAGACCGTTGAAGGTGTCAGGCACCTTCGAGTCGCGTCGACTTGACATGGGCGCTCGCAGGCTCCGATTCTCTTCGAGAATGTCGGCCGGGCCACCGAGCGTGCTGCGTGAACGTCGCCTCCTGGGCGGCTGGTCTCAGGACCAGCTCGCGCGGCATGTGGGCGTGAGCCGCCAGGCCCTGAACGCGCTGGAGCGGGGACACGCGCAGCCGTCGGTGGAGACCGCGTTCGCGCTCGCCACCTTCCTCGGAACCACCGTCGAGGCGCTGTTCGGGACGAAGCAGCGAGCCCCGCTGCCAATGCCCACCCGGGTCGGCCCGGTGGGGACCCGCCTGCTGCTCGCCGAGGTCGCCGGGCACGTACGCACCCATCGTCTGGACCCGAGCTCCGGCGAGCCGGCGGACGCCGTGGTCGAGGATTCACGCCAGCCGCCGACGCTGCTCGAGAACGACCGGTGGCGCCGCACGCTCCTCGTCGCCGGGTGCGATCCGGCGCTCCGGATGCTTGCCCTTCGCACGGGCAACGCGCGCTGGCTCAACGCGGGGACGGGAAAGGCGGTCAACCTCCTCGTCCGCAGGCAGGTGCACGTGGTTGGCGTGCACTCGCTCACCGAGCGCGACCGGCGCCGGGTCCGGGGCACGCTCCTCGTTCACCTCGCCACCTGGCCGCTCGGGCTCGCGGTCCGCAAGGGAAACCCCCGAGGCATCCGCGGGATCGCCGATCTCGCCCGGGCGGACGTCCGGTTCGTGAACCGCGAGGTCGGCGCCTCGGCCCGGGCGCTCCTCGATCGCCGCCTGATGGACCTGGGGCTCGCGCCGGCCATGGTCCAGGGCTACGACGACCAGGCCCACAGCCACGAGGCGGTGGCGCAGGCCGTGGCCTTCGGCAGCGCCGACGTCGGAGTGACCACGGCTGCCGCGGCGTCCACGTATGAGCTCGAGCTCCGCCAGCTGTCCGAGGAGAGCTTCGACCTCGTGGTCCGCCCGGACGAGCTCTCCCGGCCCGAGGTCCAGGGGCTGCTCGCCGTCGCGCGCACGCCGGCCTTCCATCGCGACGTGGGTGCGCTGCCGGGCTACGGGACCGCGCGCTCGGGGCAGCCGGTGGGCCCGACGTGAGCGGGCCCATCGGCGGAAGGATCCTCGCGCTCCTGCCAGCGGCGGCGGCGGTCCTGATGCTGTCGGTGCTCGCGGTGCCGCTCCTTGCGCTGGTGCTCTCGACGTCGCCGGGCGATCTGATCGACGGGTTGCGGCAACCCCTTGCTCTGTCCGCGCTCCGCCTGAGCCTCTTCACCACCACCACCAGCCTCGCCTTGACGGTTCTGCTCGGGACGCCGCTTGCCTGGTGGATGGCCCGGCACGACGGGCCGGCCGAGCGCATCGCCTCCACCCTCGTCCAGCTCCCCATCGTGGTGCCGCCGGCGGTCTCCGGTCTGGCGCTGCTGCTGGCCTTCGGGCGCCGCGGGCTCCTCGGGCCGCTGCTCGACCGGGCCGGATGGGCGCTGCCATTCACCACCGCGGCGGTGGTCCTGGCCGAGCTGTTCGTCTCGGCGCCGTTCTACGTGCAGTCGGCCGTCGCGGCGTTCCGGCTCCTGGACGAGGACCTCCTGTGGACCGCCCGTAGCCTCGGGGCCGGCCCGGCCCGACGGTTCTTCCGGGTTGTGCTCCCGCTGAGCCTCCCCGGAGTCGGCACCGGCGCGGCGCTCAGCTGGGCGCGGGCGCTGGGCGAGTTCGGTGCCACGTTGATGTTCGCCGGCAACCTCCAGGGCCGCACCCAGACCTTGCCGCTCGCCATCTACAGCGCGCTGGAGACCGACCTCCGACCGGCGAAGGCGCTGAGCATCCTGCTGGTGGCGGTGGCGCTCGCGGTGCTGCTCGTTCTGGGGCGAAGCACGATGCCGGAGGCAGTCCGTGCTCGAGCTTGACCTCGAGGTGGTGCGGGACGGCTTCACGCTGGACGTGGATCTCTCGCTCGCCCCGGGGCCCACCGCTCTCGTCGGGCCCAACGGCGCCGGGAAGAGCACCCTCCTCCGGGCGATCCTCGGCGCCGTTCCGGTGC
>DASXGF010000100.1:0-6691 GCA_036489275.1 Myxococcaceae bacterium
GAGGCCCTCGGCGCCGAGGACCGCCTGCTCGGCCGCGTCGACCTCGCCCTCCGACCGCTGCATCTTCCACCCGAAGATGGGCCCGGTTGCGACGATCTCCGCGCGCTCGACCCGCGGCTGATCGACCTCCGGCTCCCGGCAGACGAACAGCCCGCCGCTGTCGGTCTTCTTCATCAGATCTCCCGGGAGCGCACGGCGGAGCGTGCCGTCGCGCAGCCGCGCCTCGAGCATCCGGTTGAACAGCGACGCCTGGTAGGCCGAGACGTAGAGCTTCCGCTCGAAGGCGCTCGGCCGCGCGGGAAGGCGCTCCCCGTGCACCAGCGCCCGTCCCCGGAGGCCGGTATCGCCGCGGCCGAAGCGCTGCTCGCCGAAGGCGTTGGGCAGCCCCTCGGCCACCAGGCGCTCCATGACCGGGCCGACGGCCTCGGGTCGCTCGGCGTCGAGGATGCGGATCCGGAACCGGTTCCCGCGAAGGTGCCCGGAGCGAAGCTTGTTGCCGTGCCGCGCGTGGGCCAGGACGGTCAGCTCGGGCGCGGAGGACAGCCCGGCGAGCGCCGGCTCGACGCGCGCGGGGACCGAGAGCCACTGGCGGGTGCGGGCCACCCGGTCCTTGAGTCCCGCCCAGGAGACCTCACCGACGTCGAGGCCCAGCGCGGCGGCGAGGCGAACCGCGGCCTCGGGCGTGTCGAGGCCCACCTTCTCGATCCACAGGAAGAGGTGCTCGCCCTGTCCGGACGGCGTGTACGCCGGGATCTCCTCCACCTCGAAGTCGGTGGGGCTCACCCGGAGACGACCCCCGGTGCCGGGCAGGGCCGCGGTGAGCCGGAGCGCGCCGGGAGTCAATCGAGCGTGGCGAGGAGGTCCTTGACCCGCCGCGCGAGGTCCTCGTCCGCGCGCGACTCCAGCAGCTCGCCGGCCTGGAAGAGCAGGAAGAACATCACGTCGGAGAGCGCCTGCCGGAGCGAGGCGACCGGCTCGCTGCCGAGCGTGGGCCGCAACCGGGCGTAGGCGTCGAGCACCTTGCGGGCGTCGAACCGTCCGTCGGCTCGGAGCTCGAGGCCGGCCAGCACCGGGGACTCGGTGAGCGCGCGCTTGGCGAGCGCGGCGTTGGCAGCCTCGAGGTACTCCCGGGTGACACCCTTGTCGGTGACCTCGCGTGCGATCTCGGCGAAGATCTCCTCGAAGGTGGCGATCACCCGGACTGCCGGCTCCGCCTCGGCGCCCTTGGTGGCGCGACCGCGGGTGGGCGCGGTGACCTCGCCGTGCTTGAGCTCGGAGACGCTGGCGTAGCCGCCCTCCAGGAGCCGGAAGAGGATCTTCGTCGCGTCGAACTCGCTGAGCTTCGCCGCCTGGGCGACCTCGAGCACCGTGCGCTGCCCGTTCGCCAGGCCGAGGAGCCGGTCCTCGTCGGGGTGCAGCGTCCCGTCGCTGGGTCGCTTCTTGGCCACATAGACCCGGCCGTGGGGGATGCGCTGCCGGAAGTGCTGGAGCTCGTCGATCTTCCGGATGGCGTCCATCAGGAGGCTCTGGGTCGGGAGCTGGACGGCCGGGCCGGTCTTCTCGTCGGGCTCCTGGTCGACGAGGGTGAAGGCGCCCTCACGGGCGAGGACGATGGCGTGGAAGATGTCCGAGACCTGATGTGTGACGCAGGCCCAGAGGTCGTGCGGCTGGAGGAGCCCGCGATCCACGAGCGCGCGGCCGACCCGGCTCGGCGGATTCTCGTGCAGCGCCTCCTCGACGTCGTGGCGCGCGGCGTGGCCCAGCCGCACCAGCACCTCGCTGAGGCGGTCGGCCGGATCCTCGCTGCTCGCGCCGTGGACCTCGCCGTCCTTGAGCACGATGCAGCGCTCTCCTCCCGGGGCGTGGAGCCGCAGGGTGCCGGTCCACCGCGACTGGCCCAGGAAGGCGATGAGGTCGGAGAGCGGAAAGCCCGAGGCATCGCCGAGGAGCACCACCCGCGGTCCCTTGCTCCGTCCACCCTCCGGGGGCTGGCGGAGCGCGGCGAGGAGATCCGGCGCGGTCGGCAGGAGGAGGAAGCTTCCGTGGCGGGCCCTCAGCTGGCCCGCGGCCTCCGCGTCGGGAGCGACACGCCCTCCGGACTCCACGCGGATGCGGGCGGTCATGGCGGTCTGGGGGACCTCACCGGGTCGCGGCGGTCCAGGTGCCGCGCGTCTTCTGCCATTCGAGCTCGTCGTCCGCCGTGATGGCGAGGATCTCGATGGTGGGGGCCAGATCCAGCTTCCGGCCGTTCACGTAGATGGTGGGCGTGGCGTTGACGCCCGCGGAGACGCCCGCGGCGCGCTGGGCCTCTGCCTGCTCACGGTAGCTCTTGTCGGCCAGCGCCTTCTTCCACTCGCCCGCCGGGATCCCGGCCTTGACCAGGATCTCTTGCAGGACGTCGTTCGAGAGCCGCGTCTGGTTCTCGAAGATGGCGTCGTGCACCGGCCAGAACTTCCACTTGTCTCGGCCGAGCAGCGCGGCCGTGGCCGCAGGCATGGAGTTGGGGTGCTGCGTGAGGGGAAAGCTCATCCAGCAGAGCTTGACCTTCGAGGCGTTGTCCGCGGCGAACTTCTCGAGCGCCGGCCGGAGCATCCCGCAGAAGGGGCACTCGAAGTCGGAGAACTCCACCAGCGTGATGGGCCCCTTCCCGCGGCACTGGCGCTCGTCCACCTTGAAGGTGGTGCGAGGTTCGTGGAAGCCCTGGTCGTAGCGGGCGAGCTCGACGCCGATCTCGGCGGCGGTGACGCCGCGGGTCGCCTCGAGGGCGGCGATCTGCGCGAGTCGCCGGCTGTGGCGGCACTCGGGGTGGCTCTTCAGGCACTGGCCGAGCGAGTGCGGCGAGCCGCAGCCGCAGAACTCGTCCTCGAGCACGCGGTCGTACTCGCCCCGGGCGGCCGCCGGGAGCGTGGCGGGGTCGGGAGCATCCTGCGCAGCGGCCGGTCTTCCGGCCAGGGATACCAAGAAAGCCGCTGCAGCCATGAGGCGGGAGAGGGGGGAGTTGCCCACGCCCGCCTTGCTACACGTCCGCCCGGAGCAGTTGCAAGGCGGGCGGTGGGGCTGCTGAAACTGGGGGACACGCCCGTGCCTACCCGTCCCCGAGTCCTGATGCTGCACACCGGCGGCACCCTGGGGATGGCGGGGGGCCGGCCCTCGGCGCTGCGCCCGGCTCCCTTCGCAAGGACGCTGCGCGAGCGCGTGCCGGAGCTGGGGGAGCTGGCCGACGTGCGGCTGGAGCTCTTCAGCAACCTCGACTCGAGCGAGATCCAGCCCGAATCCTGGGTCGCGCTGGCGCGGGTCCTGGCCCGGCGGCTGCCCGAGGTGGACGGGGCCGTGGTGACGCATGGCACGGACACGCTCGCCTACACCGCGAGCGCCCTGTCCTTCCTCCTCCCCGGGCTGGACCGCCCGGTGGTCCTGACCGGAAGCCAGCGGCCGCTCAAGGAGGTGCGGACCGACGCCCGGCTGAACCTCATCGACGCGGTGACCTCGGCGCTGCGGGGGCCGCCCGAGGTGACGGTCTGCTTCGACAGCAAGCTCTACCGGGGGAACCGGACGCTGAAGGCGTCGATCGCCGACTACGACGCCTTCGAGAGCCCGAACTTCCCGCTGCTGGGGACGCTGGGAGTGACCGCGCGCTTCGAGAAGGGGCTTCCGCCCCGGCGGCTCAAGCTGGTGGACCGCCTCGACCCGCGGGTGTTCCTCCTCAAGGTGTTCCCGGGGCTGGATCCGGGGCTGCCGCTCGCGCTGCTCGGGCAGATGCGGGGGCTGGTGGTGGAGGCCTACGGGGCGGGGAACGTGCCGGTGGACGAGGTCGGGGGTCGATCTCTCCGTCCAGTGTTCCAGGAGGCGCGCCGCCGGGGCGTGGCGGTGGTGGTGGTGAGCCAGGCACCCCGGAACGCAGTGGACCTGTCGCTCTACGAGGGAGGCTCGGCGGCGCTGGCCGAGGGCGCCATCGGCGGAGGTGACATGACCTCGGTCGCGGCGGTCACGAAGCTGATGCACGTCCTCGGCGTGCACCGCTCGATGCCGGCCATCCGCCGGGCGATGGAGCGGGTGGTCGCAGGCGAGCGGAGCTGAGCACCTCTTGCGTTCGGAGGCGGCATCGGCCATGGAGAGGCCCGCTGTCCAAATTCCACGGAGGGAGGTGACCCCGAGCATGCCTGGTATCCGAGTGAAGGAAGGCGAGTCGATCGAGAGCGCTCTCAAGCGCTTCAAGAAAGCGACCGAGAAGGCCGGGATCCTGTCGGAGATCCGCAAGCGGGAGCACTACGAGAAGCCCTCCGTGAAGCGGAAGAAGAAGGCGCTGGCCGCGAAGAAGCGCGCGGTGAAGAAGCAGCGCAAGTCGTTCTAGAGCCGATTTCGGGGCCCGCTGGCCGCTCGCGGTTGGCGGGTCTCGGAGAGGATGTCCGCAATGCCCAGCCTGAAGGAACGCATCGACGCCGACCTGAAGGACGCGATGCGCAGCAAGGACGAGCTCGGCACGAGCGTGCTGCGGATGCTGAAGAGCGCGGTGAAGTACAAGGAGGTCGAGCCGGGAGGGCACGCGCTCGAGGACGGGGGCGTGCTGGCGGTTATCCAGACGCTGATCAAGCAGCGCCGCGACTCGGTGGAGCAGTTCCGCGCCGGGGGCCGGACCGACCTGGCGGAGAAGGAAGAGAAGGAGATCGTCCGGCTCCAGTCCTACCTGCCGGCGCAGATGTCGCCCGACGAGCTGCGCGCCGAGGTCCGCGCGGCCATCACCCAGGTGGGCGCGAAGAGCCCGAAGGACATGGGCGCGGTGATGAAGGCGCTCCTGCCGAAAGTGCAGGGCCGCGCCGAGGGCAAGGCGGTCTCCGAGGCGGTGAAGGCCGAGCTGGCGCCGAAGTGAAACGGGGCGGCGCTCCGGAACCCCGGAGACCGCGCCGTGGAGTCACCGCGGAGGACTACACTCGGACACCCCCGTGCCCATCCCCGAGCACACCATCGACGAGATTCTCGAGCGCGTGGACCTCGTCGCGCTGGTGGGGCGGCACGTCGAGCTGAAGAAGTCGGGCAAGAGCTTCAAGGGGCGCTGCCCGTTCCACGAGGAGAAGAGCGCGTCGTTCTACGTGACGCCGGAGCTGAAGCGCTTCAAGTGCTTCGGCTGTCAGGTGGGCGGCGACGCCATCGCCTTCGTGCAGCGGTACCTCGGGAAGACGTTCGTGGATGCGGTGCGCGACCTCGCTCGCGAGGTGGGCGTGGACCTGTCGGCGTCCGAGGACCCTTCCGCCCGCGAGCGCCAGCACCTGCGCGAGGTGACGGAGCTCGCGCTCGAGCACTTCAAGTCCCAGCTGTGGCATCCGGCCGAGGGGCGGGTGGCGCGCGAGGCCCTGGCGGCCCGCGGCGTCAGCGAGGAGACCGCGCGCAGCTTCGGGCTGGGATGGGCGCCCGAGACCTGGTCCCGGATGGCAGATCTGCTGCTCGCCCGCGGGCTGCTCGAGTTCGGCATCCAGGCCGGGCTGGTGCAGCGGCGGACGCGGGGTGACGGGGCCTACGACGTCTTCCGCGGCCGTCTGATCATTCCCATCCGGTCCCCGGACGGGCGGGTGGTGGCCTTCGGCGGGCGGCTCCTGGTGGGAGATCAGGGGCCCAAGTACCTCAACTCGAAGGAGTCGAGGCTCTACGTCAAGAGCGAGACCCTCTACGCGCTGGACCGGGCGAAGGATGAGGTCCGCCGGCGGAAGAGCGCAGTGCTCGTCGAGGGCTACTTCGATGTCATCGGGCTGCACCAGGCGGGGGTGACGCACGCGGTGGCCCTCTGCTCCACGGCGCTGACCTCCGGGCACCTCCAGGCGCTGCAGCGGATGGAGGCCCGGGAGCTCGTGCTCCTGCTCGACGGCGACGACGCGGGCCGGAAGGCGGTGGAACGGCTCGCTCCGGCGCTGCTGGCCGCCGGCGCCTCCACCCGGGTGGCGCTGCTCCCCGAGGGCGAGGACCCGGACACCTTCGCCCGGAGCCGCGGCGGCGACGCGGTCCGCGCGCTCCTCGGGGCCGCGGTGCCGCTGTCCGAGCACCTCTTTCGCACGCTCCTCCCCGAGGGGCGGGCCGCCGGCTTCGAGCGGAAGATGGAGGCCCTGGGGCGCCTTCGACCCGTCGTGGCGGAGCTCCCGGTGGGGCTCCTCCGCTCGGCCTTCTTCTCCGGGCTTGCGGCACATTCCGGACTTCCAGCTGTCGAGCTCGAGGCCGGGCTACGGGGCAAGGGCCCCCTCCTCCGCCCGGTCCCGAAGGCGGCTCCCGCGGCCCCGGTGCGTGTTGACCGGCCGGTGGACCGGGCCGAGGCCGCCCTGGGGGCGCTCTTCCTGACCCGGCCCGAGCTGATCCGCGGCGCGGCGGCAGCGGAGGTGCTGGACGAGGTCACCCACCCGGGGCTCCGGGCGGTCCTGGCGCAGCTGCTGGCAGGGTCTGCCCCAGCGGATGCTCTGGAGGGGGCGAGCACCCGTCTCCGGGCGAGCCTGGAGGCGGCCCAGGGCCTCCTTCCCAGAGCTGCCGAACGGTTGCCCGAGGCCTTCGAGACCCTCTCCCGGCGCCTGAAGCTGACCCGGGTGAAGGAGCGGCTGGACCACATCGCCCGGAGCACGGCCCTTCTGGTGGGGGCGCACGAGCTGGACGAGGAGACGAAAAGGTTGCAGGAGGAGCGGGGTGAATTACTGAGGCTGAAGCGCCTGCTCGAGGC
>DASXGF010000136.1:0-5268 GCA_036489275.1 Myxococcaceae bacterium
CAGAAATCCTCAGCGGCGACGCGGGATTTTGAGTGGAGCTAGCCGGGATCGAACCGGCGACCTCTTGAATGCCATTCAAGCGCTCTCCCAGCTGAGCTATAGCCCCGGGCCCTTCTGCGGCGGCCCCTGGGAGGGCTGCCGAACGGACGCAGGCTCATAGCGTAGCCGCGCCGCCCGCGCCAGTCCCCCGCCGCCTCCTCCCACACCAGCAATCGACCGTCGGCCGGGCCGTTTTTCGGGGCGCAGGATCACCCAAGGAACCCGGCCATGGTGACTCCCGACGCGCCGATCGCCGCATCCGGGGACCGCCGCGCTGCAACGGTCCCCGCCCCGGCCGACACCGGTGGTCTCCTCGACCGGATCGTGAACCCGACCCCCGCCTCTCCCCCGCCCTCCGGACCCACCGGCGCCCTCCGGGATCCCCGGCTGTGGCTCTGGTCGTTCGTCGGCTGGACGGCGGCGGGGATCTTCGTCATCGGCCAGCGCGCCCTGTTTCGCTACTCGATCCACGCACCGCCCGGGCTGGACGAGCTCGGCCCCACGATGGCCAGCATGTGGCTGTGGGCCGCCTTCACTCCGCCCATCTTCGCGCTCGCCGACGTCCTCCCGATCAGCCGGTCCAACTGGGGCCGCCGGGTCCCGCTCCACTTCCTCCTCGGCGTGGCCTCGGCCGGCGCGGACACGCTGGTCAGCAACGGGCTCCTCCGGCCGATCTTCGGCTGGCCCCAGCGCAGCTACCTCACCTATCTCGCGAGCGAGCTCTTCGTCTGCACCTTCAGCTACGGGCTCCTCGTCGCCATCCGCCAGGCGATGAACGCCTATCGCCTGGCCTCGGAGCGCCGCCTCCGCGCCTCCGAACTGGAGACCGAGCTCGCCCGGGCGCACCTGCGCGCGCTCCAGATGCAGCTCCGGCCGCACTTCCTCTTCAACGCCCTGCACACCGTCGCTGCGCTCGTCCGCGCCGGCGAGTCGCGCACCGCGGTTCGTACTCTCTCCGAGCTCGGCGAGTTCCTTCGCTGGGTGCTGGAGCAGGACGACGCGCAGCTCGTGCCGCTTCGCCGCGAGCTCGACCTGCTCGACCGGTACCTGCGCATCGAGCAGATCCGCTTCCAGGACCGGCTCACCACCCAGGTGGACGTCGAGCCGCGCGCGCTAGAGGCCCTGGTGCCGACGCTCATCCTCCAGCCGCTCGTGGAGAACGCCGTCCACCACGGCCTGGCCAGCGCCTCGCGGCCGGGCCACATCGACGTCACCGTCCACGTGGATCCGCCGATGCTCTGCATCGAGGTGCGGGACAGCGGCGCCGGTCCCTCTCCCTCCGGGCGCCAGGGCATCGGGCTCGGGAACACCCGGGCACGGCTGGAGCGCCTCTACGGGAGCGACCATTTCTTCGAGCTTCGTCCCTCCGAGGAGGGCGGCGCCGTGGCGCAGCTCCGCATCCCCTTCCGCCCGGCGGTGAGGTCATGACCGGCTCCCGCCTTCGGGCCCTGGTGGTGGACGACGAGCCGCTGGCCCGCCGGACCCTGTGCGCGCTGCTGGAGCGGGAACGCGACGTCGAGCTGCTGGGCGAGTGCGGCGACGGGCCGAGCGCAACCGAGGCCGTCCGCACACGCCGGCCGGACGTCCTGTTCCTCGACGTCCAGATGCCGGAGCTGGACGGGTTCGGCGTGCTCCGGGCGATCCGCGACGTCGGCGTCCCGGCGGTGGTGTTCGTCACCGCCTACGGGGAACACGCGGTCCGCGCCTTCGACGAGGAGGCCACCGACTACCTGGTGAAGCCCTTCGACGACGATCGCTTCGGTCGAGCGCTGGACCGGGCGCGCTCCCGCATCGAGGAGGCACGTCGCCACTCTTCACCGGAACAGGGACCGGGTCGGTGGCTCGAGCGCTTCGCCGTGGAGTGCATGGGCCGCATCTCCATCGTCCCGGTGGACACCGTGGAGTGGATCGAGGCGCAGGACTACTACGTGCAGATCCACGCGGGCGGGAAGGAGCACCTGCTCCGCGAGTCGCTGCGCAATCTCGAGACCCGGCTCGATCCCCGGCGCTTCGCCCGGGTCCATCGCTCGGCCATCGTCAACGTCGGCTGCGTGAAGCAGCTCCGGCGGAGGACCCACGGCGAGTACGCGTTGCTGCTCGAGGACGGCACCGAGCTGAAGCTGAGCCGGACGCACCGCGACCAGCTCCAGCTCCTTCTCGGGATGCGCTGATCGCACCGGCCCTGCGTTCCGCGCGTCGTCCAACAGTCGACGTCGACCCGCGGGTGCAGGCAGACCCAGTGAACACCCTTGCGGTCGCGTCGAATTCGATTGGCGCGAGCCTGTGGAAACGATCAGGGCACAACTTGTGGAAACGGTGTGGACGCGGGCGATCAGGGGCCGCACGCTCCGGAACAACTGTAAACACCAGCGTCACAGCGGACGGCCGGCTCGATCTCTCCGCAGGCGACCGTGCAGGTGCCGCCGTGGCAGTCCGCAAGACAGGTTTGTGCGGGATTGCAGGACATGCTGCACTGGATGGTTTCTCCGGTTCCGGGGACGCAGCTCAACGTGCACGGGCCGGGCTCGCAGCTCGGGCTGCACGATTGGTGGGCCTCGCAGCTGAACCTGCAGCTGGTGCCGGAGCAGCTCGTCACGCAGTCCGTCAGTCCGCTGCACCCCACGTGGCAGGCCTGAGAGCCGCAAACCGGATTGCAACTGTCGTCGGTCCCCGGGCAGATCGGAGTCCCTCCGTCGTGGTCGCCGTGGTCGCCTCCGTCCTTGCCCCCTCCTCCATCGGAGCCACCGTCGCCGCTGCCCCCGTCGCTCACGAGGTTCGAGCCCACCAGCTCGTCCACGGTGCAGGCCATGCCGAGGGCGAGGGCTACCCCGGCGACGACGAACGCGCCGCGCCTCACCGCCGACCCCGGAGCGCGTCGTCGATGCCGGGAAGCTGGATGCTCCGCGGATGCTGCTGGCGGAAGCGCGCCGCCCGCGAGCTGGCCTCTTGCTCGCGCCCCTCGCGCACCAGCAGGCGGATGACGAGCGCCTCACGCTCCTCGGCAAGCTGTCCCGTGGGGAACCGGGCCGCGTGACGATCGAGGAGGGCGCCGGCGTCCACGAGCCGCCCCTCCACGATGTCCTGCCGGGCACGGTCCAGAAGCGTGCGCTCCTCGCCGAGCGTGTCGGGCGAAAGCGCGGCGGGACGTGACTCGGCGGGGGGCGGCGCCACCGGTCGCGCGACGGGAGCAGGGGTCGGCGCGGGCATCACCGCGGGCACCTGGCTCCGGGCCCGCTCCGAGCGCACCTGCAGGTACGCCGCGGTCCCGCCCCCGACGCCGACCGCGGCGGCGACACCGAGGATGAGCGCCTTCTTGGCGAGGAGCGTTCCCGCGATGCCGGTCGCGGCGGCCCCGGTTCCACCGCCGGCTCCGGCGCTTCCTGCCGCTCCGGCACCGGCAGCTCCAGCGGCCGCAGCGGACGAGCTCGCGGCGGTTGCGGCGACGAAGCCCGCGCCGAGTCCCAGCGTGACAGCCACCCGGTGCTGCACCCGCTCCTTGGCGCCCGCAGGCGGGGCCAGCGCCTCGGAATCCTCGCGGCCGAGGTCGTCCCACTCCGGGGGAAGGTCTCCGTTCGGCCGCTCGCTCACGGCTCACCTCGCAGGGCGGCGGTGATCTTCGCCCGGCCGAGCCGGAGCCGCGAGTAGACCGTGTTCAGCGGCACGTCGAGCGCGCTGGCGATCTCCGGGACGGGGATCCCGTTGAGGTCGTGCATCACGACCACCGCCCGCTGGTCCATGTCGAGCAGGGCGAGCGCCGCCTGGAGCCGGCTGCGTTCCTGACGCGAGGCGACGACCTCGTCGGGGGCCCCGGCCTCGTCGGCGCGGTCCGTCGCCGGTTCCGCGACGGTGACCTCGAACCTGTGCCGGCGACGCCACTGCGCGGCGATGCGGAAGGCGATGCCGAGAAGCCACGGCCGCAGCGGGCGGGACGGGTCGTAGGTGCCATAGCGGCGGTGGGCCACCACGAACACGTCGTGAACCGCGTCCTCCACGTCAGCCTCCGGCACACCGAGCCGCCTCACGTACAACCAGACCACCTCGAACTCCGCGTCGTAGGCCGCGGCGAAGGCCGCATCGTCGGGAACGGTTGGCGGGGGACCCACGGAGGCGGCGGACTGCACTCCCTTCTCGATTGTCGGGTGCGGGCCCGTCCCGTCACGGTCAGAAGCGCCCAAAGAGGCCTCCACCGACCCATACCGAGAAGGGGGGAACGCCCCACGCTTCCTGGGAGTCCACCAGGAACCGGGGACGGACGAGATTCACCGCGCCGTCGAGGTGTAGCCGCAGACCCACGGGATCCGCGAACAGCCACTCCCACTGCGCCCGGGCTCCGGCGGAGACCATCCAGGGGCTCGCCTCCTGGGAGCGACTGTATCCCTCGCCCGTCGCGCTGAGGGGGCCAGCCTGGGCCACGCCGCAGGCGCCCCATGGGCCGAACCGCGCGCAGCCCACCAGCGCCGCGCTGATCAGCGAGGTGGAGATGGTGCCCGTCCCGTACGCCACCCGCGTCCCCGGGAGCCAGCGACCCTCGACCTCGATCGACGCGGTGCTCGAGGCCGCCCCGGCGTGGATCAGCACGCCCCCGGCGAAGCCCGGCAGCACACCGGCCGCGCCGAGCGCCTCGACGCCGACCACCGGGCGCCACCCGGCGGGCGCGGGGCCCGGAACACCGACGAGCACCGGCACGCCCGCCTCGGTGGCCGGACCGGCGTCAGGAGAAGGCGCGACCCCGGCGTCCAGCACCGCGAGCTCGGACCCGGCATCCGCTGCCGCCCCGCCGGCGTCGGAAGGGAGCGGAGGGCGACCTGCGTCGGTGGGGGGTACGAGCGCGGCGGCGGCGAGTCCGAGCGGCGCGACGAGGCCGGCATCGCGCGCCGCGGTGCCTGCATCGACCACTGCGAGGCCTGCATCACGTGCCACCGTGCCGGCGTCCGGGGCCGCGAGCCCTGCATCGGGCGTCCTCACTCCGGCGTCGGGGAGCGGTGGAGCCCGGCCGGCATCCACGGCGAGCGCGACCGCACCCAGCCCCAGCGGGCCGGCATCGGGGAGCAGACCACGGGTCGGAGGACCGGTCCGCGGAGCGGCGCTCACGCCGGCTGCTCCCACCCCCAAGGCTGAGGGCGCGGTCCCGTTGCGTCCGCCGGAGGACGCGGGCGGCGTCGCGGTCACCGCAGGCGGCCTCGAAGCCGGCGGTCCGGGCGCAGGCGCCGGGCTCGGCGGAAGCGGTGG
>DASXGF010000197.1:0-2390 GCA_036489275.1 Myxococcaceae bacterium
GCGGTCACGTCGCGTACGGCGTCGGGTCCGGCACCCCGGCGGCCCGGAATCCCTCTCGACGGATGAGACAGCTGTCGCAGCGGCCGCACGCCCGTCCCCGAGGGTCGGGGTCGTAGCAGCTGTGGGTCAGCGCGTAGTCCACCCCGAGCCGCGCGCCGGTCTGGATGATCTCCGCCTTTCGCAGGCCGGAGAGCGGCGCGTGGACCCGGAAGCGTGCCCCCTCCACCCCTGCCCGGGTGGCGAGGCTGGCGAGCGCCTCGAAGGCGCGGATGAACTCCGGCCGGCAGTCCGGATAGCCCGAGTAGTCGACCGCGTTGACCCCGATGAAGAGGTCGGTCGCCCCGAGGGTCTCGGCGAGCCCCAGCGCGAGCGCAAGGAAGAGCGTGTTCCGCGCCGGCACGTAGGTGACGGGGATGCCCGTCCCGCGCTCGGCCTCCGCCCGGTCCTTCGGCACCGCGATGTCCGCGGTCAGCGCGGAGCCTCCGACGGCCCGGAGGTCCACTTGCACCCTCCGCACGTCGTCGACGCCCTGCGCCCGCGCCACCTCCCGGGCGCGCTCCAGCTCCACCCGGTGGCGCTGCCCGTAATCCACCAGCAGGCAGCTGCAGAGGAACCCCTCGCTCCGGGCGATGGCCAGGACCGTCGCCGAGTCGAGGCCGCCCGAGAGGAGAACCACCGCGCGAGGGGCGCTCATTGAGCGAGCGGTCTCCCCTGGACCGAGAAGTGAATGGTGCAGGACTGGCACTGCGGGCTGCATCCGGCGTCGGTGTGGTTGAGGACCTGCACCTGCTCCTCGGTGATGCCGCAGACCAGCGGCACGCTCCACACCCCGCTCGGGTCCCGGGGGCCGATGATGCTCCCGCCCACCGGGGGGATTCCGCCGTCGAGCACCACCGAGGGCGGCGCGCAGGTGGTCAGCGACCCGAGCGCCCGGGCCTGCGAGTCGCTGAGGAGGGCGATGGTGTTGCGCTCCTGGACCTGGATGTCGGGCGGCGCGAGGTTGGTACAATTGCAGAGCGCGAACACCCGCGGGGCGATGTCCGAGGTGTCGATGACCTGGCCGACGATGACGCCGTACGGGGGGTTGATGCCCTGCGAGCCCGAGCCCTCGATGAAGGTGAGATACCCGGCGTCGTAGGGGGTGACCGGCCCTCCGTCGGGCAACCGCGTTCCCCCGTCCGGAGTAGTGGTCTGGTGGTAGGTGACCGAGAAGATGACCCCCGCATCCACGAAGAACCCGTTCGGCGCGCCGGCATCCACCCCCGCATCGAGGATGGCCGGGTTGCAGTCATTGAACAGCGGATCGCCGACCGACTGGAGGAGGTAGGTCCCCACCCGCTCCTTGCCGGGAACTTGCACCTCGCCCTTGCAGGCGACGAGGGACGCACCGAGCAGCGCGAAGGGCAGGAGCGACGCAGGACGGAGCACGGCCGGCGCCGACCTTACACGAGCCGGAGTGCGCGCTGGACCACCGCGGCGAGGGCCGCGCTCCCGGTCAACACCGCGGACGGATCCACCGTGTCCAGGTCCGCGCCACGAGCCATCGGGTCGAGCCAGAGGAGCACCCGGGCGGCGGCGGCCGGAGAGGGCACGGCGGCGAAGGCCTCGGCCGCGGCGTCGGGAAGCGCCGGCACCTCGCCCGGGCGGGCCAGGGCCTGGCCCTCGTCCCCCAGCGCAAGCGCCAGGGCCACCAGATAGGCGACGTCCATGGCACCGAAGACGGAGAGCGAGCCGGCACCAAGGACGAGATCCCCGGGACTCGCCATCCACGCCTCGGAGGCCCCGGCAGGGTCGAGCCAGATCTGCAGGCCCGGGGCCCCGAGCGCCGGCAGGCACTCCTCGAGCACCCCGTGGAGGTTCGGCATCTCCTCCGGGGTGACCGCGAGCACGCCGGCGGGGAGCGTCACCGAGCTCCGGATCGGCCCACGGGCGACGGGCTGGAGCGCCACCGGCGCGGCGACGGTCTCCTCGCCGGCGAAGAGATTGGCGAACGCCGCGGAGCGCTCCGCCGCCTCGGCACGGCCGGCGTTCCCGAGCGCCCGGGCGTGCAGCGCCCAGCCCTCGGCGTCCGCCGGATTGGCCGCCAGGAGCACCGTCCAGATCTGCGCCGCGAGCGGAGCGCCGTCCTCGGTGTCCGACAGGGCGGCGGCGAAGATGCGCTGCGAATCCGTCGAGAGCGTCTCCAGCGAGCCGAGCGGGCCGAGGATGCGCACCACGTCGGCGTGGCGACCGGCGCGGAGGGCGACCACTGCCAGCGACTCGCGCTCCTCCGGAGTCCGGGCCAGCTGCTCGCGGAGCGCGAGCGCCTCCTGGGCGCGGCCGAGCGACTCGGCGAGCTCGGCGCGCAGCCGCACGCGCTCCTCGGTGGCAGGAAGCTGCGACAGGACGCC
>DASXGF010000213.1:0-11868 GCA_036489275.1 Myxococcaceae bacterium
GGATTCCCTCCCGTCTGCGTGCTGTGCGCGCACGCGACTGCGAGCAACAAGCATCCGACAGCAAGCCCGACCTTCATTGACCTCCTCCTCCAGTCCCGCGCGGCTGCTCCTTGGGCAGGCCCGCCTGCCGGCTCACCGCACTCCCCGCCTGCTCGAGAACGTTCTGCGGCTCGCCGGCGCGGCGTGGCGGCAGGTGCGTGAACGCCGTCCCGATGCCCTGGACGAAGGCGTTCCGGATCACACCGAAGATGGTCGGCCAGAGCTGGATCTGCGGATCCGTCAGGTTGCCCTCGATGGGCACCACGGTCGAGACCGCGTTCCGTCCGGGTACGCGGTCGGACAGGAGATCCACACCCAGATTCGCCGCCCAGGCCTTCACCTTGGCGCCGAGGTCATTCTCCGCAGCCTTCACCTCGGCGTTCTTGATGACTGGCTGGACTGCGCCGGTGAGCTTGCCGGCCTCGCACCCGAAGCGGGCCAGGAGATCCAGCGTGCCCTTGCCGAAGGCGATGTCCGACTTGGAGTCGACCAGGTTGTAGGCGTCCTTCAGATCGAAGCCTTTGATCGCCATCTGCCCGGCAAAGGTGATCCCCTTTGCCAGAGGATCGGCGGTGGCAAACAGGGTGGTCTTCCCGCTCTTGTTGAGCGTGGCCGTCACCGCGAACGTCGTCGCCCCCTCGGCATACTCCGGACGCGTGGCGAGGTTCTCGATGGTCGCCTCCACGTCGTGGATCCAGAGCTTGGGGATGATGCTGCGACCCTCGGCGGCCTGCTGCTCCTTTCCCTTCTCGCTCTTTTCGTTCCGGAAGATGTACGTCAGCTCGGAGCTGCGAAGCTGAAGCCGATGCAGCTGGCCGGGGGCGAGCTGCTTGAAGATCTCCGAGAGGTCCGGGATGTGCTCGGTGCTCGACTTTCCCTTCGCCTCCCGCAGCACGAGGTTTCCCTTGTAGATCGAGGCGGCCGCGCGGACCTTTCCGCGGAGCAGCCATTTCCAGTCGAGCCCCGCCACCGTGTTCTCGGCGTACAGCGTCGGACGCGACCGATCCCGCGGCTCGAGCTTCAGCTTCGTGACCCGATACTCGAGTGGGATGAGCGAGACGTGCGCGTCGTCGAAGCTGCCGACGTAGCCAGAAACCGAGGCGAGGGCGCGACGGGTGCCGTAGCGCACGAGGGGCTGGAGCGCGATCGTGAACGCGACGGTCGCCAGCAGGAGCCCCCACAGGACCCAGGCCCACCAGCGGAAATACCAGTGCCGACGAGGCTGTGTGCCGGGAGCCACGAGGCCGAAGGTAGGTCGGGGGCCTGTGAACAGCAGGACCCGTGCTGCCACTTGTCGGATGGACGTTCGCCCGGGTGCCTGCCTCCAGGGTACTCGCCGGGGGGCTCAGCCTCGGGCCATGCGGGCGAGGAACTCCACCGCCTGGGCCTCGGCCCAGAATCGAGGCCGGAAGAGGCTCCCGGCCAGGAAACCCACGTGCCCCCCGCGCTCGGTCCGGAGCAGCTGCATCAGCGGGTTGGCGATCGACGTGGGGAGCGTCTCCGGAGGAATCATCGGATCGTCCTCGGCGCTGATGCACAGCACCGGACGGCGGATGCGGTCGAGCAGCGGTCCCGAGGACGCGCGGGCGTAGTAGTCGGCCGCGTCGCGGTAGCCGTTGCTCTGAGCTCCGAACGCGTCGTCGAACTCGTGGAACGTCCGGGCACGGCGTACGCTCTCGGGCGAGAGTCCGCACGCAGGGTGCTCGCGCAGCTTTGCGAGCGCCTTCGAACGAAGCGTCTGGAGGAACACGCGCCGGTACAGGGCACCACTACCCCACGGGGTGTCCAGCAGCCGCGCGCAGGCCGCGAGATCGAACGGCGTGCTCACTGCGACCCCGGCGTCGATCGGAGCATCGTCCCCCGTCTCGGCCAGGAGCTTCAGCAGCGCGTTGGCCCCGAGCGAGAAGCCGATCGCGTAGAGCGGTCCCCGCATCCCGGCCGCGCGGATCCGTGCGCACACGCGGCGTGGGTCCTCGGTCTCTCCCGAGCAGTAGGACCGGAGCGCCCGGTTGGGTTCGCCGCTGCAGCTGCGCCAGGCCATCGCAATCGCGCCCCAGCCGCGTCCGGCGATCTCCCGCAGCGCGGCCCGGACGTAGCCGGACCCTGGCGTCCCCTCGAGCCCGTGCAGCACGAGCACGTGCGGCCGGTCCATCGGGGCCTCGATCCAGTCGAGGTCGAGGAAGTCGCCGTCGTCCGTGTCGATCCGCTCGCGGCGGAGGAGCGGCGGGCGAGGGCGGCGAAGGAGGTGCGCGAGCAGCGTCTGTCGCTGCGGGCCGGCAGCGCCCCAGGCCGGCCGGAAGGGCTCGGTAGGGAGGAAGGGCAGCGCGGCGGCCGAAGCGGCGCGCGGCGACGCCGAGCGCGAGAGAGAAGTTCCTGCCGGGGTCATCCTCGCTCCGGGACCCGCGCGTCGGGCGATCGAGCCTCGGGCGTGGGGACCGCGCCCGCGTCCACGGCCTGCACCGACTCGAGCGCGCCGGCGACCGCGGAGACCTCGCTGGAGAGCGTGTCGAGGCTCTGGCGGAGGCGCTCGGCGGCGGCCTCCTCCTGGCCGGCCTCGGCGGTGGAGCGCACCGCGAGCACCTGGGTGTGCAGGCCCTCCAGCGTGTAGAGCAGGCGCGTACGCTCGGCCTCGAGCCGCGAGGCCGCGGTGAGCAGCGATGCGCGCTGGCTTCGCTGCTGCTCGAGCGCCTCGAGGGCCTGACCGAGGCGTTGCCGTGTCACTGCGTCCTGCTCGGCCGCGAGACGGCGCTGGAGCGACTCGCGCTCGGACTGGAGCCGGGCATCGTCCTCGGGTCGAGCCAGGGCGCGGATCTCCCGCTCCCGACGCTCGAGCGCGTGAACGCCGTCGCGCAGCGCCTCCACGGTCTGCTCGGGCCGCTGGACGACCTCTCGGAGCACCGCCGGTCCGCTGCGGATGTCGGCGAGGAGCTGGTCACAGAGCTCGTCCACCCGGGCGAGCCGGGCGTCGACCCCGGTCTCGTCGATGACACGCTCGCCCTCCACGTCGGCGACGCGGCTGCCGATGAGGCGGCGCGCCCCCTCGAAGAGCATCCACACGACGATGAACAGCAGCCAGAATGGAGCGCCGTCGACGACGAGGGTGGTGAGCACTCCCGCGCCGATGAGGAGACCGACTCCGCTCCTCGGCCTGCGACGCCGGGCGCTTCGCCGGGCGGCACGTCGCCCGCGGCGCTCCTCGCGGCGCACCTGCCGGCGCGCACGGCGGTCGTTCTCGGCCGCCAGGGCCCGATGCATCCGCTGTACGTCCGCCTCGAACCGGTCGTTCACGTCCCGTCCTCACCTCGAGAGCCTGAATCTGCCGGGCCGGCGGCCGCGGCGCCACCCTTCCGCGCTTCAGTGGGCGTGCCGGTGGTGCGCGTCGGACACGTGGGCGTGAGCGTGGGTCAGGTGCGCATGCCGGTGCGGGTGCACATGCGGCCCGGTGGTGTCCATGCCGGCCGGATGCGGGTGCTGGTGATGCGCGTCGTGGAGATGGCTGTGGCTGTGCTCGAGCTCCTCGTGGGTGTGCTCGTGCCCGTGCCGCTCCCGGACGAGGAGCGCCACCCCCCCGACCATCACGACGCCGGCCGCGAGCTGCAGCGCGCCGAGGCGCTCACCGAGCACCGGAACCGAGAGCAGCGCCCCTGCGAATGGGGCGGTGGCGAAGAAGGCCGCCTCCCGCGCGGCCCCGAGCAGCCGGAGGGCGAAGGCGTCGAGCAGCACACTGGCCCCGTAGGCCAGCGCGCCCAGCACCAGCGCCGCGAGGACGAACCGCCCGGAGGGAAACCGCTCGCCGAGGCCGAGCGCGAGCGCCACCATCCCCGTGCCCGCTCCGAGCGTCTTGGCGATGACCAGCTGCCACGGGTCCTTCCCCGCGAGACCCTGGGTGAGGTTGTTGTCCAGCGCCCAGGCCGCGCAGGCGATGACCAGCAGGAGGACGCCGGTGAGCTGCGTCGCCCCGGCCGGCGCCGAGCCCGGCAGCGCGAGGAGGCACGCTCCGGCGAAGACCAGCCCTGCTCCGAGCGCGGCGCGTGACCCGAGGTGCTCGCCGAACAGCGTGAGCGCGATGACGACGGTGAGAGGCCCCTCGAGGTTGAGGAGCAGAGCCCCGCTGATGCCGGAGACGCTCCGGAGGCCATGAACCAGGCACAGCGGTCCCACGACGCCGCCGAGCAGGACGATGGCCAGGACGCGCGGCAGGTCGTCTCGACCGAGGCTCGCCTCGACGATGCGTCGCCGCGCGAGGACCCGGACCGTGCCGACCGCCAGCCCGCCTCCGAGGTAGAGCAGGCCCGCGAGCATCACTGGCGGGACGTCAGGCAGGAGCCGCTTGGTGATGGGAACGCTCGCACCGAAGAGGATGGCGGACACCAGGCCGGACAGGGCGCCGACCAGCACCGGACGCCCGCCGCGGCTCACCACCGACTTCCCTCGCTCGACCAGCGCATGGAGCAGGAACCTTACCGCCAGACACCTCGTGACGCGCTCGCGCCGACTCCCGAGCTGCCCGCCCGCTTCACCGCCTCCGCAGCCGCCGCGAGCGACCGAGGCGAATTCCGTCCTTCCTCGGCCTCGGCGTCGCCGGACCGATCGGGTCGGGACAGACCGAGCGGAGCCGGCACCTCCCGCACTCCGCCCCCGACCACACCGACTCGAACAGCGCGCTCACCCGGTCCACGGTGTCGAAGTCCTCGGTCACGAACCCCAGCTCGAAGTTCCGCGCGTCCGCGTGCTTTGCCCCCAGGCCGGCCCCGGTCAGGTTCGCGCTCCCCAGGTAGACCCACGCCCCGTCCACGCGCACGCACTTGAAGTGGACACGGGGACAGATCTTCAGCTGCAGCCCTCCCTCGACCAGGGTCCTCGACCGGTCGAACGCCACGCGGAACGGGCGACTCGGCAGCTCGGCGTGCAGCAGCCGGAGCTCCACCCCGCGCCGGGCCAGGGTCCGGAACAGCTCGAGCACCGGGGCGAACCGCCCGCCACCGACCTCCACCATCATCGCCTTCACGTTCGCGGTCGCGATCCACACCGACTCGCGGGCCTCGGCCATCTTCTGGAGGACCACGGTCCGGTAGAGGTCGGCTCCGCTCAGCAGCTCGGCGTGGATGGGGCGTCCGGCCACGATCCGTTCCTCGCCTAGCACGGCCCCCTGATGGTCGAGGCGGCCTCCCGGCGGAAGGCGTACGCTCCGGGTCGCCGTGGAGCTCACCGTCCTCCCTCACCCCCTGCTCGCGCTGCGCGCCTTCGTGACGCAGTTTCCGTCACCGCTCGGCAGGCTCTCCCGCGACGCCTACCGCGAGCTGCTCGCGCCGGGCGCCCGTGCACCGGTCCGGGGGAGCGACGACGTCCGGACCGTCGTCCGCGCTCTCCTCCGGCACGGCGGCTACAAGCCCACCGGGCGCGGCAAGCCCGCCTCCGAGTACCTGATCCGCGCCGCGGCCGAGGGCAAGCTCGGCCCCATCAACCCCGCGGTCGACGTGGGCAACGTCGTCTCGCTGCATGCCGGGCTTCCGATCAGCGTCGTCGACGTGGAGCGACTCCAGGCCCCGGTGCGCGTCGACCTCGCGCCCGCGGGGTCCAAGTACGTCTTCAACGCCTCGGGCCAGGAGATCGACCTCGAGGGCCTGCTCTGCCTCTTCGACGCCGAGGGTCCCTGCGCAAACGCGGTGAAGGACTCTGCCCGCACCAAGACCTCGGACACGACGATCACGACGCTCACGCTGGTCTGGGGCGCACGCGACGCCGAGGACCTCGTGGACGAGGCGGTGGGCTGGGCCTGGGAGCTGCTCGGCCGGGTGAACGCGACCGTCGACCTGGTCGAGGTGCGGCTACCGGCCGAGGCCCTCAGTACATCTCGCTGACCTCGACCGATCGGGTGTCCTTGAAGCGCTGCTCGAGCCGGGTGAGCACCGCCCGCTCACGCGACGCCACGCGGAACAGCGTCGCGTCGAGCACCTCGACCCGGATCGCCAGCTCCCCGGGAGCGTCGCCGACCTTCGGCGCACGGGCCCAGCCGTCGAGCCGCACGTCCACCGGGCTCCGCAGCACCACGGCGAGCGCAGTGAGCTGCTCCCACGACAGCTCGAGCCCGAACTTCCGGGACGACGCCTCGGCCTCGAGGTTCTTCAACCCCTCCGGCCAGGCGGGACTCACGTCGTCCCGGGCCTCGATGTACCGGAGCGTCCAGACGAGGCGGGACGCCGGCGGATCCGCCAGCTGCAGGATCTCGGCGAGATTCCCGCTCAGCTTCCCGTGCTCGTCGGTGTCGAAGATCTCGAGGGCGCGCATCGCGGTTGCAATCCAGAAGGTTATGCGCAAATCGGCCGGAGTCCTCGTCGAGGGCACTCCACTGCCGTAGACACACCTGCGCTCCGAACGTCGCACCTGGCCCGCGGAACGAACGTCGGAACGCGTCAGGCCGTGGCGAGCGTCCGGGCTCAGAAGTTGACCGACCCCCGCACGTACACGCTCCGGGGCGCCGCCCAGTGGCTCCCGTTGAAGCCATTGTTGAGCCGGTACGCGTACTGGGCATCGAACAGGTTCACGATGTCGATGGCCAAAGTCGGACGAAGCGGAAGACTGAGGAAATCGTGCGCCAGGGTCAGGTCCACCCGGACCCAGCCCGGCACGTGGCTCGCGTTGTCGGCGCCCGTCCGGAGCCCGCTGCCGTAGGCGAGCAGCACCGTGACCAGGGTGGGCCCGTCGCGGTAGTTCGCCCCCGCGTTGGCGGTCCAGGTCTGGGAGTGGTCGAGCGTCTGCCAGTCCCTGTTGTCCAGGGCCGCCTGGTCGAACAGGTACTGGGCCGTGGCGATGCCCTTCCCCTGCGCGGTGCCGAAGCTCACGTTGCCGAACGCGCTGAGCCGCTGGGTGATGACCCAGTCGGCGGTGGCCTCGATGCCCCCCGCGCGCCCCTCCTCGAAGTTGTACGGAGTGGTGATGCCGGTGTTGCCGATCTCGGTCTCGTCGAGCTGGTCGGTGGAGAGCCGTCCCCAGAGCGTGAGCCCGAGGGTCAGCGCCTTGATGACGCGGGCGCGCAGCCCGATCTCGGCGTAGCGATCCTTCTCCGGCCGCAGGTCGTACGGGATGGGCTGTCCCGGCTCGACCGCTCCCGGGGTGAGCCGCGCGCCCGCCGCGGCATCGGTCACCGAGGGAGGAACCCACAGGAGCCCGAAGAAGGCGTGCGCCACCACGTCCGGGGTGAAGGCCCAGGCAGCGCCGAGGCGCGGACTGACGCCGACGTCGGTCTTGCGGATCGCCCCCGCGCCCGGTGTGGCGCTCTGGAAGTCGACCCGGAGCCCGCCGGTGAGGGTGAGCTTCCCGGCGGTGTAGCGGTCCTGGGCATACGCCCCGCCGTTGGTCGCGGTGGGCTGGTCCGCGCCCTGGCCGATGCGCATGAAATCCGGCGGTGGGGTCTCCAGGCGCTGGTAGGCGTCGTACGCGGTGTTGCCCCAGAGCTGATCCAGGCTGAGGCCGAACTTCAGCGTGTGCTGGTCCCCGAGCCGCTGCAGGTAATCGCTCACCAGCCCCGCGTGATCGGCGCGCCGGTTCACGTTGCTCACGCCTGGGCAGTCGCCGTCGATGCAGACCTGGGTGGACCCGAGCGCGTGCTCCGGATCACCGAAGAACTTCGCCGCCGAGTGCCGGACGTACCCCGCGACGCGCAGTGACTTCGAGGCATCGAAGTCGTGCCGGTAGGAAAGGATTCCGAAGAGGTCGTTCTCCGTCTCGGTCTGCTGCGTGTCGGACGGAAAGTAGGGCGGCGGCGGGTTGCCGAACTCGTCCGGCTGCGTGTTGCCCGGGACCAGCGTGGGGTCGATCGGGATCTGGAACCGGTCGTGCGAGTAGCTGAGGAGCGTGGAGAGGTGGTCGCGGTCGTTCAGGTCCACGTCCACCTTGGCGAACGCCCTCCCCTGCTGCGCCTTGTTGTTCAGGGAGGTCGTGGGGTTCGGCGGATCGAGCCCGCGGTTCGTCCAGTTCAGGCTTCCGCCCACGAGGTAGGTGACCGGCCCGACCTTCTGCCCCCAGAACCCGCCCGGGCTCACCGTGTCGAAGCTGCCGTAGAGGAGGTCCAGCCGCCCTTCTCCCTCCGGCGCCGGCCGCCGCGAGTTCAGGTTCACCACCGCCGAGAGGCGCTGGCCGTACTCGGCCGGAAGCCCTCCGGTGATGACCTCCATGTTCTCCAGCAGCCGCGCAGTCAGGAACTGCCCGAAGAGCCCGGACACGGTGTCCGGCAGGGGCACGCCGTCGAGCTGGTACTGGACGTTGGCGTGGTTGCCACGGACGTAGATCTGCCCCAGCGCGTCGAAGACGAAGCCGGGCTGGGTGGCGAGGATCTCGTTGACCGATGCGCTGTCCCCGCGCGGGCGCGACTCGATGTCCTCCCGCTGGACCTGCGTCGCCGAGCCGGTGGTGGTGGTGGGCCGGGGGGCCTCCTTCTTCGGAGCGACCACCGTCACCGTCTCCTCGAGCGTCGGCAGCGTGACGTCGAGCTCCAGCACGTCACCCGAGGCGATCAGGACCTCGCGGTCGTCCATCCGGCCGTCGGGCGCGCTGAAGGTCAGCCGGTACTTCCCGAACGGCACCTGCTCGAACTCGAAGTGGCCGGTGGCGTCGGTGGGGTGGACGTCGAGCTGCTGGGTTCCCCGGAGCAGCTTCACCTGTGTGCCGGGAATGGGTTTCCCGTTCTCGTCGTGCACCGAGCCATGGACGATGCCCAGGTTGGCGGCAAGGGCGGGCGCGCTCGACCCGAGCGCGATCAGCGTCGTCAGCACGGCGCGTCTTGCTTGGGACGACGGGAACTGCGGGCGTGCAGACATTCAGTGGGTCTCGAGGGATGACGACGGCGCTGGACGGGCGGTGCACCGCGGGCAGCGCTGCCGGCAACGGTGCAACGCCGAACTCGGGCGAACGACGTCAGACCGGCGGCGAGTGCTTCGGTGCACACCGGAGCGCCCATCCGTCGGGCGGCGACACGAGCTGTCCCGGGGCATCGACCACGGGCACGTGCGGACTGGAGCCGACGACCGGCGCGCTGCTCGGGGCCTCGAGCCGCGCCTGCCTCAGGACCCACAGCGCCGGGCAGTGGGGATGCTGGTCGGACCGGACGTGGGGGCCCGGTGTCGGGGAGAGCCCCACCGGCCCTGCGACCGACTCGGCGCCGCGGGAGGCGCCGTCGAGGTCCACCACCACGCCGTGCTCCCAGCAGATTCCGTGAGGAGCCGCCGCGAGGTGGACGACGCCCCCGAGCTGGACGAGCGTGAGCAGGGCCGCGCAGAGCGGGAGCCACCTCGGGAATGTGCGTCCTGCGCGCATCGAGGGCTTGGAAGGGCGCGGTCCTAGCCCAACGCCCGGTGCGGCCGCAACGGCCGCTCGCTGCCAATCGTGGAGTGTGGAGCGCTCCCCGTCGGAGCCGGCTCAGGGAGACGCCGCGACCCGGGACTCGTCAGCGGCGCTGGGCGCCGGACGGGGCAGGCGGCACCCGGTGGAACGTCGCTCCGTGAGCGGACGTGCTCTCGATCACATCGTGCCACCGTGGGCTCGATCGATGCGCCACGCCCGGCTGACCGCGGCTCGATGGCGGAGACGATCGAGGACGGGCTGCTCCACCATCGACGTGTGGCATGCCCCGGCGTGGACGAGAGCGCACGTCTCGCCGACCGGCTGGCGAGCTCGCGCGATGGGAGGCTCGCGCCGCAGTTCCGGGACAAGGCTGGCGCGGTCGGGTCACACGTCGTCTCATCCAGGACGTGCGTGTCCATGGCACCACGCTCGACGCAGAGACGGCGAGGCCCTGGAGGCGGGGAGGCTCGAAATCGTGAGCCCAGGCCCGGCCCGGTGCCGCGGGTCGAGGATGGCGAGAAACCTCGGCCCGCCCACAGCGGAGCCGAGGCGCGAGGCACTCGGGCGGGAACCGATCGCCCTCGGGCGGGACGACGCGCTTCCGGACCCCGGTCCTGGAGAAGCTCAGCTTGCGGGGGCCGGCGATTCCACCAGTTGTTCTGATGGGCGCGAGCCTGAGTGGAGGTTCCGAGTTGGCGGCGACGGCGGCCGTCGAGGTTCTGCGCAAGCCCTTCGAGCTGGTCCGCGCTCGCGGTGCTGTCCGGGCGTCGTCTCCCGCCCCGTTGACGGCACGCGGACACCCGTTCGCCGCAGGCCCGTTTCCGACGCAGCACAGCACAGGTGCTGTTCAGCGATCATTCAGAGCAACTGTACTGGTCGCACGAGGGGTCGGCCTTTAGGAAACGGCTCGCCCCTGACACGTCGAAGGAGTCGCCCATGGCCGTGGCCCGCGCTCACAAACCGCTCCTGTTCGAGCAGGTGGCAGCGCGCATGCGTGACGCCATCCACGCCGGCATCCTCGCCGCCGGCGATCGCCTCCCCTCGGTCCGCGAGCTCAGCCAGCAAGAGAGGGTGAGCATTTCCACGGTGCTCCAGGCCTACCAGCAGCTGGAGGCCTGGGACCTGGTCGAGGCCAAGCCGCAGTCCGGCCACTACGTGAGGCTGCTCCGCCGGCCGCCGCCGCAGGAGCCGCCGGTGAGCCGACCCCCGACGTCGGCCCGCGAGCCGAGCGTGGTGGAGCTGGTGCGCCGGATGTACATGGCGGCCGGGAACGAGCGGATCGTCAACCTCGGCTCGGCGCGCCCGTCCTCGAAGCTGCTCCCGACGCGGAAGCTGTCGCGCCTCATCGCCGCGTTGGCCCGCGAGGCAGGCGGGGTGGGTGTGGAGTACGACATGCCGCCCGGCTGGCCCGCGCTCCGCCAGCAACTGGCTCGGCGGTCCCTGGCCTGGGGCTGCCAGCTCGGTCCGGACGATTTCGTCACCACCATCGGCGCGGCCGAGGCGGTGCACCTCTCGCTCGTGGCCACCTGCTGCCGCGGGGACATCGTCGCGGTCGAGTCGCCGGCCTACTACGGGACGCTCCAGGTGCTGGAGATGCTCGAGCTGAAGGCGCTGGAGATGCCCACCCACCCCCGGGAGGGCATGCAGCTCGACGCCCTCGAGGCGGCGCTGAAGAAGCAGCCGATCAAGGCGGTGCTGGTGGTGACCAACTTCTCCAACCCGCTCGGCGGCTGCATGCCGGACGAGAAGAAGGAGGCGCTGGTCCGGATCTGCGAGCGGGCCGGGGTCCCCCTCATCGAGGACGACATCTACGGCGACCTGTACTTCGGGCCGGCCCGGCCCCGGGCGGCGAAGAGCTACGACCGCACCGGCAACGTGCTGTACTGCTCGAGCTTCTCGAAGACGCTCGCCGCCGGATTCCGGGTGGGCTGGGCGGCGCCGGGCCGGTTCCGCGAGCGGGTCGAGCTGCTGAAGTTCGCCCAGACCGTGGCGACGCCGACGCTTCCGCAGATGGCCATCGCCGAGTTCCTCCAGCAGGGCGGGTACGACCGCTTTCTCCGGACGCTCCGGCGCGAGCTGGCGAAGCAGATGGACCACGTTCGTAACGTCGTGGCCTCGAGCTTCCCGGAGGGAACCCGCATGACCCGCCCCGAGGGAGGCGCGATCCTCTGGGTCCAGATGCCGGCCAGCGTCGACGCGCTCAAGCTCCACGAGGAGGCGCTCCGGCGCGGCATCAGCGTCGCGCCCGGGCCCATCTTCTCGTCGACCGGGCGCTACCGGAGCTGCATTCGCCTGAACACCGGCAATCCGGACCTGGAACAGGTGGAGGCGGCCGTGCGGACCCTGGGGCAGATCGCCCACCGGCTCGCCGAGTCGGCGCCGCGTCTGCAGAAGAGCGCCTGACCGGGCTCATCCGCCGTCGGTCCGTGGCCGCGCGACCCGCTGCTCGTGGGCAGCGGCGTGGATCCGGTC
Source organism: Myxococcaceae bacterium (assembly GCA_036489275.1). Classification (GTDB taxonomy): domain Bacteria; phylum Myxococcota; class Myxococcia; order Myxococcales; family Myxococcaceae; genus RPRB01. Next base: position 11,851 of record DASXGF010000213.1, read on the forward strand.
GCGAGGGAGGCGGGCCTC
>DASXGF010000259.1:0-4894 GCA_036489275.1 Myxococcaceae bacterium
CGCCACATAGGTCTCGCGGTCCAGCTCCTTGCAGGCCGCGCACCACTCGGCGAAGAAATCGATCATCACCGGCCGGTGCTCGGCGCGGGCGCGGGCCAGTGCGGCCTCGACCGGCTCGGGCTTGGCGCCCTCCCCGGCGTATCTGAGATTCCAGACCAGGCCGGTGCTCTCCACGCCGACGTTGAGCGCCGACAGGCGGAGCAGCACCGCGCCCGCGACCATCGCGACGCCCACACCCTTGAGCACCGCGTCGCGGGGACCGGCCCCGAAGCTCCGGTGGATGGCCCCGAGGAGAATGCCGGCCGCGGCGAGGCCGGCGGCGAGCCACACCCCGCCGCTCGCCCCCCAGGCCCGGGCAGCGGAGGCCGCCGCGGCCCGGAGCACCGGGAAGGCGTCACGGATGTAGGTTGCGGCGAGGGCGACCAGGAGGATGCCGAGCGCGCTCTTCACCCAGTCCATCCACGCGCCGCTCTTCGGCAACCGCACCGCGAAGACGCCGATGAGGAAGAAGGGCACGCCGATGCCCAGGGCGTAGACGAAGAGCAGGCCCCCGCCGAGGACCGTGTTCCGGGTCGTGGCGACGTAGGTGAGCAGGCCGGTGAGGACCGGACCGGTGCAGGGCGCGGCGAGGAAGCCAGCCACGCTGCCCATCAGGAACGCGCCGGCGAGCCCGGACCCGCCCACGGAGTTGAGCTTGAGCGCGAGCCCCTGCGGCAGCGCGATCTCGAAGGCGCCGAACATGCTGGCCGCCAGCACCAGCAGGAACACCGCCAGCCCGATGGCCACCGCCGGATGCCCGAGCAGCTGCCCGAACGCCGCGCCGGTCCGCGCCGCCACGACGCCGAGGACGGCGAAGATGACGCCCATCCCGACGACGTAGCTCGAGGTGAGCAGCACCGCCTTGCCCCGACTCACCCCCGGCCGTGCGCCGAAGACACCGACGGTGATGGGGATGAGCGGGTACACGCACGGGGTGAGCGCGGTGAGCAGCCCACCGAGGAAGACGAGGACGGCGCCGGCGCCGAGACGGCCCGCGCCGAGCGCGCCGGCAGCATCGAGGTTGGCCGAAGGGCCGGTAGGCAGGGCGGCAGGGATGAGCGCAAGACCGAGCGCGGCCACGGCTGCCAGGCCGATCACCCACGCCACTCGCGAAGACGTCGTTTTCAAGGAAGATTCACTCCGGGGTCCGAGCAGGAAACGCCCACGGGCGTCGCGGGCTTCCACCTTGATGTCGGAGCCCCTGTCGTTATAATCGACTGGTCCGGTCCACATTGGTGGGCCAATGTAGGCAACCGGCCAAAACCGATCCGATGAGCCTGCCGATCTACATGGATAACCATGCCACGACCGCGCTCGATCCGCGCGTGCTCGAGGCGATGCTTCCCTACCTCAGGGAAGACTTCGGTAACGCCGCTTCTCGCAACCATGCCTTCGGCTGGAGAGCGGAGGCCGCGGTCGAGCTGGCGCGGTCGCAGGTCGCGGCCCTCATCGGCGCCCAGGCGAACGAGATCGTCTTCACCAGCGGTGCGACCGAGTCGGACAACCTGGCTCTGAAGGGCGTCGCCGAGTTCTACCGGTCCAAGGGCGACCACATCATCACCCTCAAGACCGAGCACAAGGCCATCCTCGACTCGGGCAAGCGCCTGGAGCGCATGCGCCAGGAACGCCTGGAGGAGATGAAGCTGCTTCGGCTCATGGAGCTCACCGGCGGCGAGGTGAAGCCCGAGGACGTCGACGCGCTCTCCGCCCAGTACAAGCTCGAGCAGGACCCGGTGCTCCAGCGCTGGGCGGCCGTGGTCCGGACCGGCGCCCGGGTCACCTACCTGGACGTGGAGAAGGACGGGCGCTTGAGCCTGGAGAAGCTCGCCGCGGCCATCACCGACAAGACGATCCTCGTCTCGGTGATGCTGGCCAACAACGAGATCGGCACCGTTCAGCCCCTCGAGGAGATCGGCAAGCTGTGCCGCTCCCGCGGGGTGCTCTTCCACTCCGACGCGGTGCAGGGCGTGGGCAAGGTCCCGTTCGACGTGGACTCGATGAAGATCGACCTCGCCTCGGTCACCGCGCACAAGATCTACGGGCCGAAGGGCATCGGGGCGCTCTACGTCCGGCGGAAGCCGCGGGTGCGCATCGCGCCGATCATCGACGGCGGCGGGCACGAGCGCGGCATGCGCTCCGGCACCCTGAACGTGGCGGGCATCGTCGGCTTCGGGAAAGCGGCGGAGATCGCCCGGACGGAGATGGCGGCCGAGTCGGCGCGCATCCTCGCCCTTCGCGAGCGCCTCCGCGCCAAGCTGACGTCCGAGCTGGACATGGTGATTCTGAACGGCTCGCTCGAGCATCGGCTCCCGGGAAACCTCAACGTCTCCTTCGCCTACGTCGAGGGCGAGGCGCTGATGATGGCAATCAAGGACGTGGCGGTGAGCTCGGGTTCGGCCTGCACCTCCGCCTCGCTCGAGCCGTCCTACGTGCTCCGGGCCCTGGGAGTCGAGGAGGACATGGCGCACTCCTCCATCCGCTTCGGGCTCGGCCGGTTCAACACCGAGGCCCAGGTGGATGCCGTGGCCCGGCTGGTGGTGGACAAGGTGAAGAAGCTGCGCGAGATGAGTCCCCTTTACGAGATGGCCCGCGAGGGGGTGGATTTGAAGTCCATCGCCTGGTCCGCCCATTAGAGGAGTCCCCATGGCCTACAGCGAAAAGGTCGTCGACCACTACGAGAACCCCCGGAACGTCGGAACGCTCGACAAGGCAGACCCGAACGTCGGGACCGGTCTGGTCGGGGCTCCGGCCTGCGGCGACGTGATGCGCCTGCAGCTCCGCATCTCGGACGAGGGCATCATCCAGGACGCGAAGTTCAAGACGTTCGGGTGTGGCTCGGCCATCGCCTCGAGCTCCCTGGTCACCGAGTGGGTGAAGGGCAAGACGGTGGACGAGGCGACGACGATCACCAACAAGGAGATCGCCAAGGAGCTGTCGCTTCCTCCGGTGAAGATCCACTGCTCGGTGCTCGCCGAGGACGCGATCAAGGCGGCGGTCGCGGACTTCAAGAAGAAGCGGGCCGAGCGTCAGGCCGAAGCGAAGGCCACCACGGCTTGATGACCGCTCCCGCCCAGAACGCGGCACCACCGGCCTCCACCCCGCCCCGCCCTCCCACGAAGACCTTCGGCGTCTCGGACGGCGCGGCGGCGCGGCTCAAGATCTTGCTCGCCCAGCGCAACACTCCGGCTGCCGGCCTGCGGGTCGCGGTGCGCGGTGGCGGCTGCTCTGGCCTGGCCTACGTCATCGAGTGGGCCGAGGCGCCGAAGGAGCGGGACAAGATCTTCGAGAAGGACGGGATCCGGGTCTTCGTGGATCCGAAGAGCTACCTCTACCTGATGGGCTCCGAGCTCCGGTACGAGGAGACGTTGATGGCCTCCGGCTTCAAGCTGGAGAACCCCAACGTGAAGACCGCCTGCGGGTGCGGCGAGAGCTTCACCGTCTAGTAGGGGCCTGTTCGATGCGTTGCTGGAACTGCCAGTCCGAGGTGGCTGCCGCCGAGGTTTGTCCGGCCTGCGGGAAGGTGCAGCCCGTCGCGCCGGGGACGACGCTCTTCGACGTGCTGGGGCTCCCCCGGGGCGTGGACGTGGACCGGCCGGAGCTGGAGCGGGCGTACCGGGAGCGGTCCCTGCGTCTCCACCCAGACCGGGCGGGGAAGGACGACCCTCGAGAGCGGCGGCTGGCGCTCGAGCGGACCGCGCTCCTGAACGAGGCGTACAAGACGCTGCGCACGCCCGAGGCACGGGCCTTCTACCTCCTCAAGCTGCACGGGATGGACCTCCTCAAGGACGAGGCCCGGGCCGTGACCGTGCCCCCGAGCGTGCTGGAGGAGGTGCTCGAGCTCCGGGAGCAGCTCGACTCGGCGCGCGAGGCGGGCGAGGAGGAGCAAGTCTCCACCCTCTCCGACCGCGTCCGGGTCCAGTCCGCCGCGGCCCTGGCCGCCGCCCAGTCGGCGCTGGGGCGGCTGGAGCGCGACGGGAAGGACGGCGCCGCACGCGACGAGGCGGCCCAGGCGCTGGCCCGGCTCCGCTATCACCACCGGTTCCTCGAGGCGGCCGAGAGCTCGGACGAGGAGCCCTGAGATGGCCGGCGGGCTTCTCCAGATCCACGACCCCCTGAAGCCGCGCGGGCACGCGGTGGGCATCGACCTCGGGACCACCAACTCGCTGGTCGCCGCCGTGATCGAGGGCAAGCCGCGTGCCTTTGAAGTGGACGAGGGTGGCTCGCTGCTGCTTCCCTCGGTCGTGCACTACGCCCTGGATGGCTCGGTCATCGTCGGGGCGCGGGCCCGGGTGCTGGCCGCGGCCGAGCCCACCAGCACCATCGCCTCGGTGAAGCGCTTCATGGGCAAGGGCCCCGAGGACGCCGAGACCCGGGCGCTGGGCGCCTACCGGTTCGTGAAGGGCGGCGCGGTGGTCCGCTTCGAGGTGCGAGGCGGCCCGCCGGTGACGCCGATCGAGGTCTCGGCGGAGATCCTCCGGACGCTCAAGCGCCGCGCCGAGGCCGCGCTGACCGGCAAGGTGGAGCAGGCGGTCATCACCGTCCCGGCCTACTTCGACGATGCCCAGCGGCAGGCGACGCGCGATGCGGGCCGGCTCGCGGGCCTCGAGGTGCTCCGCCTGCTGAACGAGCCGACCGCGGCCGCCCTGGCCTACGGGCTGGACAAGGGCAGCCAGGGACTCTTCGCGGTCTACGACCTCGGCGGCGGAACGTTCGACGTCTCCATCCTCGAGCTGGTGGAGGGCGTGTTCCAGGTGAAGTCGACCGGTGGCGACTCGGCGCTCGGCGGAGACGACATCGACCGGGCCATCGCCGCTCGCTTCCTCGAGGCGCACGGGATGGCGAATCCGGACGCGGC
>DASXGF010000297.1:0-3656 GCA_036489275.1 Myxococcaceae bacterium
TCGAGGAGCTCGGCGACGCGATGAACGTCAACCACGGCCTGCTCGCCGCCGCCGGAGTCAGCTCGCCGGCGCTGGACACCGCCGTCGATGCGCTCCGCCGCGCCGGCGCCCTCGGGGCGAAGCTCACCGGGGCGGGCGGGGACGGCGGGGCGGTGGTGGCACTGTTCCGGAAGGCGCCGCCCTCCGCGGCGCTGGAGCAGGCCGGCCTGACCGTGCTCACCTCCGTGCTGGAGCCCACGCCATGAGCCCGTCGCGCGCCACCGCACGCGCCCATCCGAACATCGCCCTGGTGAAGTACTGGGGGAAGCGGGACCCGGTGCGGATCCTCCCGCACCAGTCGAGCCTCTCGGTCACCCTCGCCCCGCTGGAGGTGGTGACCACCGTGGAGTTCGGCGCGCCCGCGGACTCGGTCGTCCTGCATGGCGCCGAGGCCCGGGGGAAGGAGCGCGCCCGAGTGCTCGGGCTCCTCGAGCGCGTGCGGGCCCGGACCACCCGGGCGCTCGGGCCGGTGCGGGTCGACTCCCGCGGAAACTTCCCGATGGCCGCCGGGCTGGCCTCGAGCGCCGCCGGTTTCGCCGCGCTGGCCCTCGCCGGACGGGCCGCCGCGGGGCTCTCCACCGACCCGGCGGAGATCTCCCGCCTGGCCCGCGAGGGCAGCGGCTCGGCGTGCCGGAGCGTGCAGGGCGGGGTGTGCATCTGGCACCGCGGCAGCCGCGAGGACGGTGAGGACAGCGTCGCCACCCAGGCCTTCCCCGAGGGGCACTGGCCGGAGCTGCGCCTGCTGGTCGCGGTGCTGAGCCGCGCGGAGAAGGAGGTCGGAAGCCGCGACGGGATGGCCCAGACGGTGGAGACCTCTCCCTACTACGGGGCGTGGGTGAAGGATGCCGAGGCGGAGATTCCGCGGGCCACCGCCGCCATCGCTGGGCGCGATCTCGAGACGCTGGGCGCGCTCTCGGAGCGCAACGCCTGGCGGATGCACGCCACCGCGCTCGCCGCCGATCCGCCGCTCTGCTACCTGCTGCCCGGGACGCTGGGGCTCATCCTCGCGCTGCCGGTCGCGCGCCGGCGCGGGATCCCGGTGTGGTTCACCCTCGACGCCGGGCCGAACCCGGTGCTCCTGACCCTCGCCTCGCACGAGGCCGAGGTGGAGCGGCTGGCCCGCGAGGCGGGCGCGGTCGAGGTGGTGCGCTGCCGTCCCGGTGGCGACGCGCGGCTCGTCGAGCCCTGAGGGTCGGATGGAGCTCTGTCTCTCCGCCCCGAGCAAGCTCTTCCTCTCCGGGGAGTACGCCGTGCTCTGGGGCGGGACGGCGCGGCTGGCCGGCGTGGGCCCGCGGGCCTTCGCGCTCGCACGGACGCGGGAGGACCGGGAAGTCCACCTCGTCCTGGCCGAGGGGCGGCTGGTGGGGACCGTGACCCCGCTCGGGGTGCGCTGGGCGAGCGAGCCCGGCCCGGCGTTCGGCTTCGCCGCGCGGGCGCTGGACGTGGTGGTGCGGGCGCGGGCGCGCGAATCGCTCGGCCTCGAGCTCGCGCTGTCGCCCACCGCGGCCGGCCCCGGAGGTCACAAGCTCGGACTCGGGAGCTCCGCCCGCGCGGTGCTCCTCGCGGTGGAGAGCGCGGCCCGGCTGCTCGAGGTCCGCCCGCCTCTGGCCCTCGCGATGCTGGCCCACGCCGAGGCGCAGGGCGGGAAGGGAAGCGGCGGAGACGTTGCGGCCGCGAGCGTGGGCGGGCTGCTTCGCTACCGGCGCTGGCCGCTGGAGCGGGTGACCTCCGCGCCGTCGCTCTCGCTCGGGCTCGCCGCGGCGGGGGCGCCGGACGTGGTGCGGCTCGGGACGACGGCGCTCCCGGCGAGCTACGCCTTCAGCGGCCAGAGCGCCTCCACCCGGGGGATGATCCAGAGGGCCGAGGCCGCGCTGGAGGGTGCGGACCGGCAGCGCTTCGTCGAGTCGAGCGACGAGCTGGGCCGCGAGCTGGAAGACGGGCTGCGCGCCTCGCGCTTCGCCCAGGTGGACGAGGCCTGCCAGGCCCTGGAGCAGCTCCTGGAGTCGCTGCCCGGGGTGGCCACGCCGGGGACCACCCGCATCCTGGCGCTCGGCCGCACCGCCGGGAGCACCGGGAAGGTGAGCGGCGCGGGCGGAGGCGACGGCTGCGTCCTCTTCTCGCCCGACGAGGAGTCCCGCCGCGCGCTGCTCGCCGCACTCGGCCACCGGGGCTTCGTCGCCGTGCCGCTGCCCTTGGAGGGCGGGGTGCGCGCCGAGAGCGCGGCGCCGCCCGAGCTGCGGGCCTGGCTCACCGCCTGACCCGTCGGAGCGCTGTCAGAAGAGCTGACCGAAGGCGACGTAGATGCCGGTCCGCTTGGTGTCGAGGTCGAAGCCGAAGTCGGCGCGGATGACGGCCGCCCGCCGCATCAGGCGCAGCCCCCCGCCGGCGCCGCTGTGCCACTGGGCGGCGTCGAAGAACTTCCCGTTCGGCTGTCCGGGTTGCCACACGCGGCCGGTGTCGAGGAAGCCGGAGAGGCCGATCTGCAGCGGGGCCGGGCCCCAGGGAATCTCCACCGTGGCCCAGCGGAGCTCGACGTTCCCCAGCACCTTGGTGTTCCCGCCGTAGCGGTTCCGCGGGACGCCCCGCACCGTGTCCAGGCCGCCGAGGCCCTCGACGCTGGCGATGCCGCCGATCTGGTTCCACTCCCAGAAGGGGACGTCGCCCCAGAGGTGGTCGGCCTCGCCGTGCAGCGCGAGCACCAGCCGCGGCGTCCAGAGCGAGAAGAAGATGCGCGTCCCGGCCGTCACGCCCTGGTAGCTGAACTGGCTCGCGGTCCACGGCCGCGCCATGCGCGCCGCGGCCTGAACCAGGACTCCCGAATGGGTGTTCTGCTCGTCATCGCGGGTGTCGAAGAGGATGCCGGCGAAGGCCGCGCCGTTCCGTCCGCCGGTGACCCCGTTGGGGCGCTCCATGTCCAGGTTCGAGCCCGGGTAGGGCGTGATCCAGAAGTACCGGTACTGGTAGCCGGCGTAGAGGGTGAGCGGGGTGTGGTCACCGAACGGCTTGACGCGGAAGCGGATCCAGTTCCAGGTCCAGACGTTCTGGTAGCCGAAGAACCTGTCCGGCCCGTTCAGGAACTGGCCGGGAAAGGTGTGGTTCCCCGGGCCGTAGTAGGGCGCGTAGAGGTCCTTGTGGAACTCGAGATGCGCCTCGACCCGCACCGGCCCGAGCAGGTGTGGGGCGTCCCAGGTGATGTAGTGCCCCTGGAAGCCGGTGGTGGTCGCGAAGAACTGCGCGGTCAGCCCGTGCCGGTACGGCCGGAAGTCCTTCCCGTAGACGTACGCCAGGAGCACGAGGCCGAAGCCGAAGCCCGTGTCCGAGTTGAAGCTCAGGACCGGGATGGGGATGAAGTCGAAGCCCTCGTCCTTCGACGGTCCTTTCAGAGACTCTGGATCTGGCGGAGCGATGGCGAAGTCGCCGGGGAGGGTGCCGTACCGGACGCCGCCACCCGGCTCGGCCAGGCTGAAGTCCTCGGGACGCACCGGCGACGGTTGCGGCTTGGCCGCCGAGTCGGCCGGTGCGGGTGCAGGGCTGGGTTGTGAGGCTGGAGCCTGGACGGACGCCTGCGCGAGCAGGACGAGCACGAGACAGTGCACGAGGGAAGAAACCTATGCACC
>DASXGF010000356.1:0-2183 GCA_036489275.1 Myxococcaceae bacterium
GACCAGCGCGCCCTCCGGCAGCTGCACGCCCTTCACCCCCGACACGATCGGGAACTGCGCTGCATGCTTGTACTTGTCGGCCCGCGGATGCAGGTCGAGGTGGATCCGCCCCAGCCGCTCCTCCTCGCGGAACACGTCGTACGACTCCACCTTCGGGTGCCACGACGCTGCGTCTTTCACCGGGACGTAGCGGATCCCGAACAGCCGCGCGGTGATGGTGAGGAGCCCGTCCCGAACACCGTTGAACTCGAAGTAGGGCCGCACCGACTGCGAGTCGAAGCCCAGCTCTTCCTGCTTCACCCGCTCCTCGTAGTAGGCCTTCTCCCAGTCCTCGACCCGCGCCGCACCGGGGACGTCCTTCTGCTTGCGCCGGAGCAGCCGCTCGACGTCGCGCCGCGCCGGTCCCTCGCTCACGTCCGCCACCCGGGCGAGGAACTCGGCCACCGTCCTCGCCGACTTCGACATCTTGTCCTCGGTGACGTAGTCCGCCCACGACGCCGCCCCGAGAAGCCGCGCCTGCTCTGCCCGCACCTCGAGGATCTCCCGCAGCACCTTCTCGTTCCCCGGATAGGCCCGCGAGGCGTTCTCCACGTAGAGCGTCCGGCGCGCCTCGCCGTCGTGCGCATACGTTCGGAAGGGGAGGAGGTCCGGATAGTCGGTGGTGATGCGAACCTTCCCGTCCGGCCCCGGCTTGTGCGCCGCCCGGTAGTCGTCCGGGAGCCCGGCGAGCTGCTCGGGCGCGAGCGAGACGCCGCGCACGTCCTCCCGGATCGCCCGGTCGAAGTCCTGGCCCAGCCGCACGGCGCGGTCCGCCAGCTCCTTCAGGCGCGCCCGCGTCGGCTCGTCCTTGTCCACGCCGGCGCGGCGAAAGTCCCGCAGCGTGTGCTCGAGGAAGCGCCCCGTGTCCGGCGCGAGCTGCCCCGTGTCGACCGACGCCAGCGCGTCGTACAGCCCGCGGTGCAGTGACAGCTCGGTCGCGTAGGCGCTGATCTCCTGGACCGCCGTCTCGGCCGCGTCCCGCAGCGGCTTGTCCGGGTGCACCTCGGACAGGAGCCCCGCCCGGTGCCCGGCGTTGGAGAGGGCCAGTTGCAGCCGCTGGTAGGGACCCAGCGTGTCGGACTCGGTGCGACCCCCCTTCACCCCGAGCAGGCTTTCCAGCTCGGAGCCGGCGGTGGACAGGGCTGCGCGGGTGTCGGCGAGGAGGGTCTCGGGGGTGGTCTCGGTCATGGCGGCTAGGCTCGGAGGGCCTTATAAGCGACGGCCGACCATGTTCACCGGCCTGGTGCAGGACGTGGGCACCGTGGAGCGCGTCCTCCCCGGGCCCATGACGACCCTCTGGATCCGGACCGCCCTCCCGGTGGGCGAGTTCGCGCTCGGAGAGTCGATCGCCGTGTCCGGCGCCTGTCTCACGGTGGTTGAGCGCGCCGATGGCCAGTTCCGGGTCGACACCGCCCCCGAGACCCTCCGCCGCACCACCCTCGGCGAGCTCCGCAGCGGCTCCCGGGTCAACCTCGAACGCGCGCTTCGCCTCTCGGACCGCCTCGGCGGCCACCTGGTCCTGGGCCACGTGGACGGCGTGCTGCCCCTCCTCAGCCGGGGGCGCGAGGGCGGCTCGGTGCTGCTGGAGGTGGGCCTCACCCCCGAGCTCGCCCCCCTCTTCATCGAGAAGGGCTCGGTCACCCTCGACGGGGTCAGCCTCACCGTCAACACGGTGGGCGATGACCGGTTCTCCGTGCAGCTCATCCCCGAGACCCAGGCCCGGACCACCCTGGCCGACCGGACCGTCGGGGACCGCTACAACGTGGAAGCAGACGTCATCGGCAAGTACGTCGCGCGCCTCCACGCGGCCCATGCCCCGCGCTCCGCCAGCGCCGCAGGTTCTGGCAGCTTGACGGTAGACATGCTCGTCAGAGCCGGGTTCGGATTGGACTGAATGGCAAGACGGCTGGAGGAGGTCGGGAGCATCGTCCTGGTCGAGCGGGCCATCGCCGAGATCCGCAAGGGCCGGATGGTCATCCTCACCGACGACGAGGACCGCGAGAACGAGGGCGACCTCGTGATGGCCGCGGAGAAGGTCACCCCCGCGACCATCAACTTCATGGCCACCCACGGCCGCGGCCTCATCTGCCTGTCGCTGACCGAGGACCGGATCCGCCAGCTCGCCCTGCCTCTGATGGTGCAGG
>DASXGF010000418.1:0-4705 GCA_036489275.1 Myxococcaceae bacterium
GCGGTTGCGGCGCACTCCACCCGTTCCAGGGCCGTCATGGCGGGCAACCTAACATCCGGACACCCGGCTGCCACACAGAGCCACCTCTGGATCCGGGGCTTCCTGATAGGGTGCCGGTCAATTCCTGCATGAGCATCGACACGGTTCCTCAGCTCCCCTCGACACCTTGGGGCCGGGCCCGGGGCTGGCTCGCCCGGATGTACACCCGCGTCGAGTCCTACGCGAACACCCCGGCCGCCTTCACCGCGCTCATCGTCGTCGCGGCGATCGACTCGGCGTTCTTTCCCGTGCCCCCGTTCGTCCTGCTCATCCCGATGATCATCGCCGCTCCCCGCCGCTGGTTCCAGCTCACGCTCTGGGGAACGCTGGCGTCGATCGTCGGGAGCCTGCTCGGGTACGCCATCGGCGCTGCGATGCGCGGCGGCCTCAACCTCATCCACATCGACCCCAACGTGCGCCTGGACCTGGGCCCGGACTGGCTCCGGAAGGCGGAGCTCGTCCTCGCAGGGCTCGCTGGAGTGGTGGCGGTCCTCTCGCTGCTCCAGGGCTGGCGACAGCGCTCCGCCGCCCGTCAGAGGGCCACGGTGGCGGCCGGGCTCGCGCTGCTCCTCGTGCTCGCGTCGCGGTGGACCAGCTGGTTCGGCGTCCACGGCACCCTCGCCGAGCTCCTGAGCCGGAACTGGTGGTCGCTCGCCGTGGTCTGCATGGTCGTCCAGGCGTTCAAACTGGCCACCATCGGGAGCGGCCTGGTCGGGGTCTCGATCCTGCCGTTCCTCGGGGCTGTGGCGATCGCCCGGGTGGTGCGGTTCGGCGTGGCCGCGGCCCTGGCGCGGTTCGGCGGTCCGCCGGTGCGCGAGTGGATCCTCAAGCGCGCGCATGCGCATGCCCCGGCTGGGACCACGCCGCAGGCCCTCGAGAGCTGAGCGACCGATTCCGTTCCTGCTGCACGAGGCTGCAATCGACGGACGGCTCGTGCGTCTTCCCGGGCGGAGGAAGCCGACACCATGTCTCGTCCCGCCGTTGCTGCGCTGCTCTCGTTCCTGATCCCCGGGCTCGGGCAGATCTACAACCGCGAGGTGCTCCGGGGGCTGTTCTGGCTGATCATCACCCCGGCGCTCTGGATCGGAAGCGCGGGCCTCTTCGGGTGGATCGTCCACCTCATCTCGGCGGCCACCGCGTACCACCGCGCCGAGCTGCAGGACGGGCTCCCCCGCTCCGCGCGGCTCGACTGGCGCTCGCTCTAGCTCTACGGAAGTGAGGCGGTCTTCTCGCCGCCCGGGCCGGTGGAGCCACGGAGCACGGCGAAGTTGATGTTCCCGTAGCCGCCGCCCTGGCAGCTGAACATCACCCGCTTGATGATCCGGAAGGGGATGTCCTTGTTGCCCTGGATGTTCACCACGCCCTTGAAGGCCGTGCCGTCGTTGGCGAGCGCGTGGAGCTCCTCCGTCTCCTTCTTCTGCTCCCGGAGCTTCTCCTCCAGCGCGGGGATGGTGACGTAGTCGTCGCGCGAGAGGTCGGCCACCCGGGCCACCGCGGCTCCGTTGATGATGATGTCGTCGTTGCTGATCATGATCACCGGCGCCAGCTCCAGCTCGTCCACGTGCGTGGCGGTGGGCAGCTGGATGTCCTTGGTCATGTTCAGGATCTCTCCCGTCGCCGAGAAGTTGGCGATGAGGAAGAGCACGATGATCACGAACATGTCGACCAGCGGCGTGATCAGCAGATCCGCGTTGGTCGACTTGTGCGCGGCATGCCCGTGGCCGAAGACCTTCGACTTCCGCAGCCGCTTTCCGAAGCGCTTGCCTGGAGTCTCGATGGCCATGATCAGGTGCTCACGGGCGCAACGGAGACCGAGGGGAAGCCGTCACCGATGCATTCGTCGATGACATGCACCAGATCCTCGTAGCGGACCGCGTCCTCGGTCTGCACGGTGATGGCCGTCTGGTCGGGGCCGAGCTTCTCCTTCACGTCCTTGAAGCGCTCGGTCAGCCGGGTGAGGTCGATCTGCTGCTTGGCGTCCCGCACGATGGGGATGGGATCGAAGGTGCTGGTGCCGACGGTGAGCCGCAGGTCCTTCTCCGAGAGGAGGAGAGTCACCGGGACGGTCTTGTCGTCCTTCTCCGGTGTCGGGTCCCCGTCGCCGCCGCCGCCGGAGACTTGCAGCCGACCGATCTGCGTCCAGACCGCGGTCATGATCAGGAAGCTGATGGTCACAGCCATCAAGTCGATGAAGGGGACCAGGTTGATGGTGGCGTCCAGGGGCTTCTTTGGGCCCTTGCCATCACCGAGGTCCATCCCGCCGGCCATGCGCGCTCTCTCCGGTCTCTAAGGGGTTAGGTGGCGACGGACGAACTAGTCCTCGTCGCGTCCTGCGGAGACGGTCAGGTTCTTGAACTTGTCCTTGTTGTTCACCACCAGGTTCAGCACCGACACGCTGGTCTCGTTGATGTCGTTGATCAGCGACTGGGTCCGGCCGTTGAGCACCGAGAACATGATCAGCGCCGGGATGGCGGTGAGCAGCCCGAAGAAGGTGCAGTTCATGGCCTCGGAGATGCCCTGCGAGAGGATGGTGGCCTTGTCCGCCGGGTTCACGTGGGCCACGGCCTCGAAGCACTGGATCAGACCGTTCACCGTTCCGAGCAGTCCGGCGAGCATCGCTGCGTTTCCGAGCATCGCCAGGTAGCCGGTGCGGGCCTCGAGCTTCGGCGTCTCGCGGAGGCTGGCCTCGTCGAGGGCCGCCTGGACCTCGTCCTCGCCCTTCGGAACGTTCATCAGGCCCGCCTTCACCACGTTGGTGAGCGGGGTGTTCTTCTGGCCGGCCACGTAGTTGATGGCCTTGTCCAGGTCGCCGGCGTAGATGTGCTTCTTCAGGCCGCGCAGGAAGCCGTCCTTGTTGATCGGCGCGGAGAAGAAGAGCACCACCACCCGCTCGATGATGATCGCCAGAGCGATCACCGCGCAGATGGCGATGGGGTACATGCCGCTCTTCCCGGCGCGGAACCGGGCAGCCAGCTGATCGAAGAAGGAGCCCGAAGCGGTCGCCTCTGCGGCGAGCAACGTCAGACGGGAAAGGAACCCCACGGTCATCGATGCCTCCGAACTGGCCAGCGCGCCACGGCGGTCACCTCGGACCGGCGGGTCACGCTGGAGCCCTGGAATTCAGGGGGACGTGAAGGTGCATCCTACGTCCCGCCCCAAGCAACCTGTCAAGAAACCGAGGTAGGGAAGTACGCGCAAACTCTTCATATTTTTGGACTGTGGGACAACCACAGCGGACGCGCCGGCCGCCGAAAAGAGGGTTCCGGGCTGCCCGAAATTGGCCTGCGGCCGCCCTGACGTCACCCCTTGGAAGCAGGCGCGCCGTCCTCGTCCGAGGCCAATTCCAGATCCAGGATCCGCGCCTCGCCGACGTAGGCCTTGGTCTCGAACCGGGTGATGCGACCGATCTTCCGGACGATCTCCTTCATCCGTTCTGCTTCCTTGTGGATGATGTCCACCTTCGCCCAGGCGTAGTCGTCCGGTGCGAGCTTGCGCTTGAGGAGCTCGGCGTAACCGAGCACCGAGGTGAGCGGCTGGTTCAGCTCGTGGGCCGCGGTGCCGGCCAGGGCGATCATCTCGGCGCTTCGCTCGCTGCGCTCCAGCCGCATCGTTGCATCGGAGAGCTTGCGCTCGAGCTGCACCCGGTCGCGCAGGTCGCGGAGGATTCCCACCGTCGCCACCTCGCAGGTGCCCTCGTAGAGGATCGACCCGGTCATGTTGACCGGGACGCGTTCGCCCGACTTGGTGAGGATCTCCTGCCGGATCAGCGCGAGGCGCCCGGGGCCACCGTGCTCGGCCGAGCGCATCCGCTCGAGCAGATCGAGGTTGACCCCCTCGGTCGGGAAGAAGTGCGCGGCGGTGAGGCTGGAGAGCGCCTCCTGGGCGGTGTAGCCGCTGAGCGCCTCGGCGCCCTTGTTGAAGAGGATGAAGCGCCCCTTCATGTCCATGGCCACCACCGCGTCCACGGTGTTGTCCACGAGCTTCTCCAGGAACTCCTTGGTCCTCCGCAGCTCGTACTCGATCCGTCGGGGCTCGGTGACGTCGCGGAAGCTGAGGATGGCCGCGGCGTCTCCCTCGCGGAGCGGCGCGCCGCTGACCGAGAGCGTGAGGTACCGGCTGGACGGGGTGCGGGCCATGACGTCCACGTCGCGCTGGACCTCGCCCCGGGCCACCGCGCAGAGCAGTGTGGTGAGCACCTCGGCGCCGACCGCTCCGGTCAGGTCCTCGACGTGCCGACCCTCGAGCTGGCCGGCGTCCACGTCGAGGATCGCCGCACCGGCGGGGTTCAAGAGGAGCACGCGGCCCTTGCCGTCCAGGATCGCGATGCCCTCGGACACGTGGGCGAAGAAGGCCTGGTAGCGCTGGAGCTCGTCCGCCCTGCGCTCGGCGAGGAGGCGAGCCGACTTCTCGCGCTCCGACTGGCCGCGGACCGACTCGAGCAGCCGTGCGTTCCGTAGGGCCACCGCGGTGGCGTGACCCACGGTGGCCAGGAAATCCACCTCGGCCGGGGTGAAAGCCGGACGGGCCCCCGAGCCACGCACCAGGAGCACCCCGAGCACCTTGCCCTGCACGCTCAGAGGAAGCGCGGCGATGGACCGCACCCCGGCGGCAGCGACGCGCTCGTGCATCCCCTCGAGGAGCGGATGGCTCGGAACGTCCTCCACCA
>DASXGF010000437.1:0-9072 GCA_036489275.1 Myxococcaceae bacterium
AGCTTGTACGTGGCGTAGCTCCGCACCCGCGCCGAGCCGACGCGCGCGGCGTGCTGGTAGGCGTCCTCGGCCTCGGCGAGCTTGCCCTTGTCGAAGGCGTGGTTGCCGAGCTCGAGCCAGGCGTCCGGCGCGTACTTCGACTTCGGGAAATCGCGAAGCAGCGCGCGGTACTGCTGCACCGCCTCGTCCCCGCGGCCGACGTCCTCGAGATCGTAGGCCAGGGAGAAGAGGACCTCGTCGCGCCGCTGATACTTCGGGAACGTCTTGAGGAGCCGGCCGTAGGAATCCATCGCCCGCGTGCGCACCGCGTCGCTCGGACGGTGGTCCGCCTTGGTCTCGTCACCGGTCGACTCGGTCTCGGCGCGGCGGAGCGCCTTGCTCTTCTCCCAGTAGGCCTCGCCGAGCTGGAAGAGGAGGTCGGGCTTCCTGGGCGAGTCATCCGGGAAGCGCTGGACCAGGGTCTCGAGCTGGGTGATGAGCTCCTCCCGCTTGGCCTCGGTCAGCTGCTCACGCTGCGCGTCCGACAGGTCGAGCCGGAAGACCGCCGGGCCGGTGCGCTCGGGCGGTGGCGCTTCCGCCGCGCGGGCCGCGACGCACACGCCGAACGCCCACACCGCCAGCCCCACCGTCGCTCGCCGCCACGCCACCACCGTCACCCTCGCCTCCGTCACCCGCTCGTTCGCGACCGGGTCTCACGGACCCACGTGCAACAAGTTAGGACCGGGGTCTCGGCCCGAGAAGGCCGCGCGCCGGGTCGCAACGTGCGTCAGCGGACGCTGGGCGTGGCCTTCTGGGCGGGGCATCCGTCCTTCAGCGTCGCGCGCTCGTATCCGATCTCGTCCGACCACCATTCTCCATCCACGCGCCAACGCTCGTCGACCGGTCCGCCGGTCGGCAGGGGCGGGAGAGCTCGGGACGCGAGGAGCTTGCGCTGGTCCACGTCCGCGTCGAGGAGCTCCTTCTCTCCCTTGGTGATCTCGAAGCGGAGCACGTCCGCCTGCTCCAGGAGATCCCGCAGCGAGGCCGAGACGTCCGACAGACGCGCGTGGATGGCCTGGGCCGTGGCCTGCTCCGCCTCGGAGCGCACCTGGTCCAGCTGCTCGAGCGCGGCGCCGCCTCCGCTCGCCGAGGTCAGCGTCGCCCGCTCGGCGTCGAGCGCGCGGAGCAGCCGGAGTCCGGCGTCGATGCGTGGCTCGGCGGCCAGCGCCGGAGCGAGGCCTTCCCCGAGCACGCTGCTCTCGGCGGGATCCGTCACCAGCGCGACCTCCTCCGCGGCCGAGGCGCGGCGATCCACCAGGTTCCGCAGCCGGTCCGACAGCGGGCGGTAGGTGCCGGTGAATGCGTCGAGGACGCTCCGGGTCTCCGGGAAGAGGCAGGCGTGGAAGAGCACGGTCGCCTCGAGGATGCGCGCCTCGGGGAGGAACGCGCTCCGGAGCTGCGGAGCCCGCGTGGCGTGGATGGTGCCGAGGGCGCCGCTGCTGTCTCCGGCGCGGAAGCGCGGATAGCCGCGCTCGAAGAGCGACTCCGGCCAGACCCGGCTGTCGCGGGGCACGCGGTCGTAGGCCGCGGACGACGCCGCATCCTGCCGCTGCCCGTAGAGGATGCGGGCGATGGCGAGCTGGGCGAGAGCGCGCGTCTCGGCGCCCTCCTTCCCCGCCGGGGGGTACGCCACCACCGCCTGCAGCTCGTCGAGCGCCGCCTGGTTCCGGGGTCCGCCGGGCCGGCTCGGATCCGAGAGGACGACGCCCAGCGCGTACCGCGCCCTCGGCGCGAGTGGAGAGCCCGGTGGGATGCGGCGGACGAGCGCCTCGGCGTCCTCCAGGGCGCCGGTGCGCTGGGCCTCGAGCCCCCGGAGGAGCAGCGCCCGCTCCTGCCGCTCGGGCGAGGTGGGGCGGGCGTCGGGATGCGCGGCGAGGAAGGCGGGGACGAGGAGCTGCTCGTCGAGCCGCTCCTGGGCGGCGAGCAGCGCCTCGACCGCGGGCCCCTGCTCGGGACCGGCGGCGGAGGCGGCGGTGCGGAGCGGACCGATCGACGTGGCGTCGAGGTGCGCAGCCTGGAGCGCCTGGCCCAGGGCGAGCGCCTCGGACGGCGAGCCGTTCGGGGCCCGGGCCGCGGCGAGCAGCTCGGGGGGTGGACCCTTGCGGGCGCAGGCGAGCACCACGAGCGGCAGCAGGACGGAGACCAGCCGCCTCACAGCTCGACCCCGATTCCGAGGTAGATCCCCACGACATGGAGGGTGTCGCTCCCCCCCTCGTTCACCTTCGACTGCGCGATACCAACGTCGTTGCCCCGGTCGTAGCCACCGCCAGTCGTCCCCTGGAACGCGCCGAAGTTGCACTGGCCCCCGACCCCGGCGCCGGTGATGCCGCCCGCGGCGTGCTGGTCGTTCAGCGTCTTCAGATCCGCCGAGTCGCAGCCGTTGATCCGGCTCACGCTCCCCCAGTGGATGAGGTCCTGGACCTCGAGGCGCACGGTCCACCGCTCGCCGAACTGCATCCGGAACCCCGCGCCGCCGGTCGCCACCATCCTGAGGCCCGTGCTGCCGTAGGTGGCCGGGCCCAGCGCGTCTGAGGTCTTGAGCTCGAGCTCCGTCCCGCCCACGCCGGCCCCGGCGAAGATCACGAATCCGTAGCGCACGATCCCCCCGAACGCGGCGAACTTCCCGCGGATGGGTGACCACTCCGGCGCGGCGACCGCTCCCCACTGGAGCATCACCGAGCTGGCTGCCGCCGCGTCCTGCCGCACCCGGCTGAGGAGCTCGCTGGAGAAGCGCGAGCGCTGCGCGTGCCACACCCAGAACGGCTGGAGCCGCAGCCCCAGCCACTCGGTGGCGTGGAAGGTGTACGTGAGGCTGCTGAGCCAGTGGGTGGTGAAGGTCGAGCCCACCTGCGGCACGAAGGGCTGCAGGGTCAGCTCGTGCCGGAGGGCGTCGGGGAACGGCTTCGGCTCGAGCACCCGGTACTGCACGTTGGGGCTCCCGGCCAGCGGGTCCGAGGCCGGCTCCGGCGCGGCACCGAGCGCGGACACGAGAAGGAGAGTTCCGAGGACGGACAAGAAGAGATCTCCTCAGAAGATGAAGGCGTATCCGAGCTGGATGAGCACGGTGTTGGTGAAGCCGGGGTTGGGGGCGCGCTGGCCGGTGACGGTTCCCGACTCGGACGCGGCGCGGTCGATGCCGAGCAGGTAGTCGTCCTTCCAGACGAGGTTCCGGAGCTCGAGCAGCACCGCGCCATGCATGCCGGTGAAGATGCGGAAGCCGAGGGCGAGCGAGAGCACCGGTGCCGCACGGCTCTCGCTGAACCAGTTGCCGCACGTGCCTTGCTCCCGCGAGGTGACGTTCTCGCAGATGACCACCGAGGTGCGGTCGAGCCAGGCCGCGCCGCCGCCCAGCCAGAGGTACGCCTGGTAACGGATGGGCAGGTCCGCACCGAGGTTGAACTTCCCGTACACCGGCGCGAGCCGCACGCCGGCGAGAACCATGGCCTTGAGCTGCCAGAGGTCGGACAGGTCGTCGACGGTTCCCACCGGTGGCGTCTGGAGCAGGTGCTGGCCGATGCGGTCGGCCAGCGCGGTGTGGCCGGACAGCGCCCCGGTGACCGAGACGTCCAGCCCGAGCCACTCGTTGAAGTCCCATCCGGCCCGCAGCTCGAGCGTGCCGGTCTGGGTCAGCGTGTCGAAGACGCTGATTCCCACCGTGGCGGCGAGCGAGAACCGGCCCCCGACCGGGTACAGCCTGGGCTGGACCGGCGGTTCGGGGCTGGCGAGGGCGCGGGCGGGGGCCAGGAAGGCCGCGAGGCCGGCGAGGGCAAGCACTCGGTGGAAGGACACGTGGCCCGCCAAGCTGGCCCGTGACCCCGCCGGTGCCAACGGGGGTTCAGCCCGGTTCCACCCTGGAACGCCCGATGGTCGTCATTGGACGGGCGGGCAATGCCCGCGTCCAGACGTTTACTCCTGGCAACTACTTCTTGGCGTGCTGTGCCCGGTGGGCGACCTTCACCGACGGGCGGATGAAGACGATGCCGTCGCTGTGGCCCGGGACGGCGCCCTTCACCAGAAGCAGGTTCTTCTCGGCGTCCACGTCCACCACCATGAGGTTCTGGGTGGTGACCTGCTCCACGCCGTAGTGCCCCGGCATCTTCTTGTTCGGGTACACGCGGCCCGGCGTCTTTCGCTGGCCGATCGCGCCGGGGTGACGGCGGTACTCGTGGGTGCCGTGGGTCTGGCCGAAGCCCCGGAAGTTCCAGCGCTTCATCACGCCCTGGAACCCGCGGCCCTTCGTGATGCCGGTGACGTCGACCAGCTGGCCCTTCTCGAAGAGGCCCACGCCGACCAGATCGCCCACGTTCATCGCCGTGGCCTCGTCTGGGCTGAGGCGGAACTCCTTGAGGACCCGGCGTGGCTCGACGCCGGCCTTCTTGAAGGAGCCCTTCTGCGCGGCGGTCAGGCGCTTCTCCTTGGCCTTCCCGAAGCCGAGGGTGACCGCGGAGTAGCGGTCGCGCTCGGGGGTGCGCTTGCCGACGACGGTGCAGGTGGAGGCGTCGATGACCGTGACCGGAACGAGGTTTCCGTCCGCGTCGAACACCTGGGTCATCCCGATCTTCTTGCCAATCAAGCCCTTCAAGACGCCTCTCCTCTTTGCGAAGCGGGGCTACATAACAGCTTGCCGGGGGGCGTCAAGGCAGGAGGAACCCCCGGAGCGCGGCGTCCAGCCTGGCGGAACTGTCGGTGGGAAGCGCCGTCCCCTGGAGCCAGGCCGCCGGGTGGCCCGAACCGTCGAGACGGACGAGGGCGGGCACGGTGTGGGTGGACCGCCTCAGGACGGTCCCGGAGGGCAGCGTGTCGACGTTCACCTCCACCAGCCACCACCGGGCGAGGACGGCCCGGTTGCTCTCGCGCGAGAACGCCGCCTCGAGCGCGCGGCAGGGCTCGCACCAGGGCGCCCCGAGCTCGACCAGCACCCGCGCCCCGGACCGCGACGCCTCCTGGGCCAGCGCGCGCAGCTCGGGCTCGAGGCGCCGGGGATCCACCGTCGCCCGGCGGACGACCGGCGGGCGTGGCGCCGGGGACGCGGCAGTCGGCGCTCCGGGAGGGAGCTCCTCGAGGAGCGGGGGCAAGCCTGCGTCGGGGGCGGCGAGCAGGACGAACGCGACGAGCGCGAGCATCGGTCGACGACATACACGGGATGGGCGGCGCCTTCGATGGCCGCTCAGGCCGCGGGCCAGCGTCCGTGCGACCTCGGCAGATGCCGGCCGGCCTTGAGCAGGGCGAGCACGAAGTGGAGGAGCGCGAGCGCGGCCAGCAGATGCACCCACTGGCCCACGGCCCCGCCGGCCACGTAGCCCAGCGCCCAGAGCATCAGGAGGATGCAGCCGTTGGTCCAGAGCACGGCAGGCATCGTGTGGCGACCCGGGCCCACGGGCCAGTCCCGAAGGCGATGTCCTGCCCGCAAGGGCGCGTGAAGTGTCGCGCAGTCGATGCCCCGGCCCGGGCGCGGAGTGGAGGCGGCCGTGGTCCATCACCACGTTGCGCCCCATGCCGAAGCAGCGGGCGGTCATCGTCCTGGAATTCAACGAGCTGAGTCCGGTCCTCATGCGTCGGTTCATCGACGCCGGGCACCTGCCAGCCTTCCGGCGGCTGCGCGACGAGGCCGAGGTGTGGACCACCGACGCCGGGGAGCGTCCGCCGTTCCTCGAGCCGTGGATCCAGTGGATCACGGTGCACTCGGGGCAGAGTTACCGGGAGCACGGGGTCTTCAACCTGGACGAGGGCCACCGGGCGCCGGCGCCACGCCTCTGGGACGTGCTCTCGGCCGCGGGGCTCGAATCGTGGATCTGCGGAAGCATGAACGTCGCTGCCGCGCCGGGCTTCCGGGGCTGGCTGCTCCCGGACCCGTGGACGACGCATGTCCCACCGCAGCCCGACGAGCTCCTCCCCTACTTCGAGTTCGTGCGCCGGCACGTGCTCGAGTACACCAACGCGCAGGTCCCGGTGACGAACGCCGACCGGCTGCGCTTCGTCGCCTTCATGGCGCGGCACGGGCTCTCCGCGGCGACGGCCTGGGCCATCGTCCGGCAGCTCGCGGAGGAGCGCCTCGATGCGCAAGCACGGTGGCGGCGGGCGGTGCTCATGGACCGGCTGCAGTTCGACGTCTTTCGGTTTCACTGGCGGAGAGCGCGGCCGGCGTTCTCCACCTTCTTCCTGAACAGCACGGCGCACTTCCAGCACTTCTACTGGCGCAACCTCGAGCCGGACCTCTTTCGCGTCCGCCCGGGCGAGGAGGAGCAGCGCGCCTTCGCCGACGCGGTGCTCTTCGGGTATCGGCAGATGGATCGCCTCGTCGCCGAGTCGCTGGAGATGGCCGGCCGGGACGCGACGGTGGTCCTCTGCACCGCGCTCTCGCAGCAGCCCTGTCTCGGGTACGAGGAGAGCGGCGGCAAGGTCATCTACCGCCCGCGGGACTTCGAGCGTCTCCTCGCCTTCGCCGGCGTCACCGCGCCGCACCGAGTGGCCCCGGTCATGGCCGAGGAGTTCCACGTCTACCTCGAGAGCGAGCCTGCGGCGATCGAGGTGGAGAGACGGCTCGCGGCGATGCGCGTGGGCGACCGCCCCGCGCTGGTGGTCCGCCGAGACGGCGCCGGTCTGTTCTGCGGTTGCAAGATCCACGGCGCGCTGAGCGAGGACGCCACGGTCGCGGGCGCATCGGCGAGCGCTCCGTTCTTCTCCCTCTTCTACCAGGTGGAGGGAGTGAAGAGCGGAATGCACCACCCCGAGGGCATCCTCTGGGTCCGCGCCCCGGAGCGCGCGCCCGCCGTCCATGGGGAACCGCTTCCCCTGACCGAGGTCTTCCCGATGCTGCTCGGGCTCCTGGGCGTCTCAGCGCCGCGTGCGCGGCGCGCGCCCGCTCCGCCGGCTGGGTCGGTTCCGGAAATTTCGACCGGCCCGCGGGCGGACGTCGTCGCGCAGACGCTCTGAGGCCGCGGATCGTCCGAGGGTCGCCTGGCACGCGGAGTGCTAGGCGCGACCCGCACGAATGAGGGGCGAGAAGAGGGCGGCGAGGATGGGCGGGCGACTGTGGGTGACGACGCTGGTGGTCGGTCTGGTGGGCAACGCCGGAGCGGACCCCGGCGACGCTCCGACCCGGGCCATCGAGCGACGCGACCCGGGCGACGTCGATCGACTCGAGGGTCTGCTCGCCAAGCGCGAGGCGGAGCTGGCCACGATGCGCGACCGGCTCCGGGTGCTGGAGGACGAGGAGCGCTGGTACGGCGAGGCGGACACGCTCGGCATCCCCGACGTGCTCCGCCGCTCCGCGCTCACCGAGCGGGTGCAGCGCCGCGTGGCCATCGCCATCGTGCGCGAGGCGGAGGCCAACGGGCTGGACCCCTTGCTGGTGGTCGCGGTCATCCGGACCGAGAGCGCCTTCAACGCCTACGCGGTCTCGGGCGTGGGGGCGATGGGACTCATGCAGATGATGCCCACCACCGGGAGCTTCCTCGCCACGCAACGGGGCACGACGCTGCGGCACCGCCAGACGCTCTTCGACGCCGAGCTGAACGTGGAGCTCGGAACCGCCTACCTCGCCTCGCTGCTACGGGAGTTCGGGACGGTGGAAGCCGCGCTGCTCGCCTACAACGGTGGCCCGGCCTACGCCCGCCGCGTGCTCCGGAGCCCCGAGGCCCGGAGGCGCTTCGCCGCCGGGTACCCCCGCGACGTCGCCGGCGAGTGGCGCCGCCTCCGTGTCCGGTACGACGAGCTCGAGGCCCGGCGCTCCCTCCCGCCCGATGGCCGGACGCTGGCCGCCGAGGGAACGCTTTCCACGGCACAGTGAGTCCATACGCCACGCGACGTTGCCGGGGGCTTCTGTCCCACGGGTAACGGCCCGCCCTGTCCGCGACACCCTGGCTCGGCGGCGCCAGCGCATGCTTGCTCGGGCCCCCGGGAAAGGACTCCATGGACGGTCTCGACATCCGGCTGGAGCAAGGCGAGCGCGGGCTCGTGCTGCGGCTCCGTGGGACGCTCGACGGGCGCACGGCGAACGCGGTCACCGAGGCGCTCGGGGCGCTGCCGCCGCTCCCGCTCACGGTCGACTTCTCCGGGGTGCGTACCTTCGTCGACCTCTCGGTCGATGCACTCACCCGGGCGCTCCGGGACCGACCCGTGTCCCTCACGGGGCTGGGTAGACACCAGGCACGGATGTTCCGGTACTTCGGGCTCCGGACCGACGAGGTGGAGCAGCCGGCGGAGGCGTGATTCGACGGCGCCCGGCTAGACTGCCCGGGCCAACGTGACCGCTCCCGCCCTCCCTCGCTCCCCCCTCGCCGCCTCCGCCGCGCACTCCCTCCTGAGCCGGGCCAGCGAGGCGCTGGGCCGCGTGGTTCGCGGGAAGCGGTCCGCGGTCGAGCTCGCCCTCACCACCGTGGTGGCCGGAGGGCACCTGCTGCTCGAGGACGCGCCCGGCGTCGGGAAGACCACCCTCGCCGAGGGCCTGGCGCGGGTCTGCGGGCTCCGGCTCGCCCGCATCCAGTTCACCGCCGATCTCATGCCCGCCGACGTGACCGGGGTGCAGGTCTTCTCGCCGGCGAGTGGCGAGTTCCAGTTCCGTCCCGGGCCGCTGTTCCACGAGCTCGTCCTCGCCGACGAGCTCAACCGCGCCCCGCCCCGCACCCAGTCCGCGCTGCTCGAGGCGATGGCCCACGCGCACGTGACGGTGGACGGGACCACGCATCTGTTGCCCCGACCCTTCGTGGTGGTGGCGACGCAGAACCCGCTCGACCTGGCCGGGACCTACCCCCTCCCCGACGCGCAGCTGGACCGCTTCCTGGTCCGCCTCACGCTGGGGCACCCCTCCCCCGAGGTGGAGGCGGAGCTGGTGACCACCCGCGGTCTGAGCGAGCCGGTGTCCTCACTCGCCGCGGTGCTCGACCCCGAGCAGATGCGCTCGCTGCAGGCGCAGGCCGCCACCGTCCATGTGGCACCGGAGGTGGCTCACTACGTGGTGACGCTCGCACGGGCCACCCGGGAGCATCCGGGACTCGAGCGTGGTGCCTCGACGCGCGCGGTGCTCTCGCTCAC
>DASXGF010000462.1:0-4022 GCA_036489275.1 Myxococcaceae bacterium
GATCCATGACGACCTTTACGGGATCCAAGGAGGCTGAATGAAGCGACTGATCATTGGAATGACCGCGGCGATGGCGCTGGCTCTCACCGGCGCGGCGCGCGCTGACGACACCAAGACGACCAGCGAGAGCAAGACGACCGCCAAGCACAACGCGGACGGGACGGGCTCGGTGAAGACCGAGAAGAAGTCGAAGACCGACCCAGCGGGTGGGATGAATTCCACCAGCGACAAGAGCACCTACACCAAGGACGTGGACAAGAACTCCATGGGTGGGACGACCACCAAGGTGGAGAAGAAGGCCAAGCACGACGCTCCGGGCATGAAGAACGACGTCTCCTCCGACACCAAGGAGACCATCGAGAAGGACGCCCAGGGCAATGTCGTGAAGCACGAGAAGACGGCCCCGGACGGGAAGACCGTCGAGGTGAAGTAGGCCGCAAGCGCAGCACCCGGTAACATGCCGGGGCGGATGACCTCCGCCCTGGCTTTTTTATGCTCCGCGCTCCTGGTCGCCGGCCCGGTTGCGCCGCGGCCCCGCGTGGTGCTGGACCCCGGGCACGGTGGCGCGCAGGAAGGGGCGATCAGCCCCGACGGGCAGCTGGAGAAGACGGTGTCGCTCGACGTCGCCCGCCGGCTCAAGGCCGCGCTGGAGCACGAGGGCGTGGAGGTGCTCCTCACCCGCGAGCACGACGTGCTCCTGGCGCTTGCCGATCGGGTGACCTTCGCCAACCAGGCCAGGCCCGACGTCTTCGTCTCCCTGCATCTGAACTCGATGCCCACCCGCCGGCTCCGGGCGAAGCTGGAGGGCGTTCAGACCTTCTTCCTCTCCGCGAGCGCCTCGGGCGAGGACGCCCGCCGGGTCGCGGAGACCGAGAACGCCGACTCGGCCGGAGCGGGCGCGCCCGTGCCGAGCGACACGCTGGCCTTCATCCTCTCCGACCTCCGGCGAAGCGAGGCCCACGCCGACAGCGCGCGGCTGGCCTATGCCATCCACTCGCGGCTGGTGCCCGCCTCGGGCGGGAGCGACCACGGCGTGCAGCAGGCGCCGTTCTACGTGCTGACGGGAGTGGAGGCGCCGGCGGTCCTGGTCGAGTTCGGGTTCATCTCCCATCCCGAGGAGAGCCGGAAGCTCGCCAGGCCCGAGTACCGCGACCGGATCGCCCAGGCGATCGCCGACGGGGTGCGGGCCTTCCTGGCACAGACCGCGGTGCGTGACCGCCGCCCGCCGGTGGCCTCGTCGACGGCGCCCTGATAAGGCCGGGAGCCTCACCATGCGCTCCTTCGACCGAGGCCCGCTCGATCTCCGTCCGCTCACCATCACTCCCGGGGTGTCCCGCCACGCCGAGGGCTCGGCCGAGGTCCGCATCGGCCACACCTGGGTGCGGGTGACCTGCTCCGTCGAGGAGCGCGTGCCGCCGCATCTACTCGGGAAGGGCAGCGGCTGGGTCACCGCCGAGTACGGGATGCTCCCCCGGAGCACCAACACCCGGACGGCGCGAGAGGCCGCACGGGGCAAGCAGAGCGGCCGGACGCAGGAGATCCAGCGGCTCATCGGCCGCGCGCTCCGCGCGTCCGTGGAGCTCGGCCAGCTCGGGCCACGCACGTTCACCCTGGACTGCGACGTCATCGAGGCCGATGGAGGGACGCGCTGCGCCTCGATCACCGCTGCTTACGTGGCGCTGGTCCAGGCGGTGCGGACGCTGCACGGGAAGAAGACGATGTCCGCGCTGCCGAAGATGGTGCCGGTGGCCGCGATCTCGGTGGGCATCGTGAAGGGCACGATCGTGACCGACCTCGACTACGAGGAGGACAGCGCCGCCGACGTGGACATGAACGTGATCGCCACCGGGGAGGGAAAGCTGGTGGAGGTGCAGGGGACCGCGGAGAAGGGTTCGTTCACCCGCGCGGAGCTGGACGCCCTCATCGACGCCGGGCTCGCCGGCGTGGCGCGCCTGGTGGAGGCGCAGAAGCGAACCCTCGGCGGATGAGGCTGCTGGTCGCCACCCGGAACGCCGGGAAGCTGCGCGAGGTGGGGGCGCGGGTGCAGGGGCTCGAGGTCGTCTCGCTGGACGACGTCCCGCCCATGCCCGAAGTGGAGGAGACCGAGGAAACGCTCGAGGGGAACGCGCGCCTCAAGGCGCTGGCCGGGGCGCGGGGCACGGGACTGTGGACCGTGTCCGACGACTCGGGGCTGTTCGTCGATGCCCTCGGTGGAGCGCCGGGGGTTCGCTCGGCGCGCTACGTCCCCGGAACGGACGCGGACCGGAACCAGGCCCTGCTCCGGGCGATGGAGCGCGTGCAGGACGCCGAGCGCGGAGCGGCGTTCCGCTGCGTGCTCGCGCTCGCCTCGCCGGGCGGGGAGGTACGGTGTGCGCACGGCGAGTGCCGTGGGGCCATCCTCCGCGCTCCGCGGGGGACGGGCGGTTTCGGCTACGACCCGGTGTTCCTGGTGCGGGAGCTGGGAAGAACGATGGCGGAGCTCGACCTGGCGGAGAAGGGACGTGTCTCGCACCGGGCGCGGGCGCTCGATGCTCTCGAGCCGCTCCTGCGAGAGCTGTCCGGACGGGCGTGAGGTGAGCGGCTTCTGGCCGGAGCAGTGCGCGTCCGCCACCCCGAAGATCCGGAACGGGGCATGGAACAGAGCCACTGCTGCCCCGAGGAGCCCAGGGACACTGGAGCCAAGTTCCTGCGCGTTCGACCGGCCTGCGCGACCTTCCGCGCTCCGGGACTTGTTGGATCCGCAAGTGCGATATGGGGATCACGGTGAGACGGCCCCAGCCGAGGGGCCGGCGCTCAGCGGGGCCAAAAACGTCCGATCCGGATCCCCAAGTTGCATTCGAGGATCCTCGATGGCGTGAGCGGGGTTGCTGAAAGATGGGCGCCCTCCCACCGTATGCTTCAGCGCGTCCGAGCCCGTCCGGCGACGAGCGGGTCCAGGTGGGACAGTTCCAGCAGCGAGGGTGGGGTGCGCCTCAGCGCCCGCACCGGTCGTCGGCGAGGCTTTCCAGCGCGTCGCGATGCCCCGATCGCTGATGATCCCCGAGTGCCAATTGGGGATCCAAATCCGACGATTTCTTCGGGCCGCCGCCTCATCTGCCGCCGGGGACCGTCCCATTTCGATCCGCAATTCGCATGCGCGGATCCTCTGCGTCAGCTCGTGACACAGACACAGCCCTAGGAATACGACGCCCCCGCGACCGGACGACGCGAGGGCGATCGACAAGGTGCAGTCGGCCGTCAGCCTGCGTCGGCCTTGTGCTTCTTGGATGCGGTACCTCCGTCCGCAGCGGCCTGGACGGTCAGCGGGGCTGCAGCGGCCACCAGCAGCGCGAACGCGAGCAGCCACAACCACGCGGTGGTGCGCTTCATCGGGTCCTCCCTCTCGCGAGCCGGGAACGGGGATACCTGTCGACTCGCTGCGTCAGATTATCTGACGGCCTGCGTCAACGCAAACCGAACGGTCGGTAGGATCGATCCCGAGAAGGTGCCGCGCCGGGTGGGGCGCCCCTTAGGCTCCGGGGCCGCCGTCGGCGGGGGAACACATGTCGACGAGGCGGGTCTGCGGGGTGGTGCTGCTGCTCGTCGCGGGTGGCGCGCGGGGGCAGGGGATCGAGTCGAACTTCCGCCCCTACCTCGTGGGCGGTCGGGCGGCCGGCATGGGCGGGGCCTTCACCGCGCTGGCGGACGACGGATCGGGGGCCTACTACAACCCCGGAGGCCTGGCCTTCGTCCGTGCCTCCTCGCTCTCGTTTTCTCTCAACGCGTACGGTCTGGTCGGCGGCCGGGTGAAGGATGCGCTCGGCGATGGAAACGACTTCCCCTACCAGGACATGAACGTCTTTCCGGTCGCGTCGTCGGGGATCAAGAAGCTGGGAGAGCGTGAGCTGGAGACAGGGGTGCCGAAGCACACCCTGTTCTTCTCGGTGTTCATCCCCGACGGCCTGTACACCGACGATCGAGCTCAGCTGGGTGATAGCTCGAACGCCTACTTCTCGCAGCGAAGCAACCAGACCCTCTGGATC
>DASXGF010000474.1:0-9295 GCA_036489275.1 Myxococcaceae bacterium
CCTCGAAGCGTTCCAGCCGGTGTCCCAGCCGGTCGATGGCGCCGGCGAGGGCGTCCACCGTCTGCTGGGTGTCGAACTCCGCCTCCTCCTCCGAATCCGAGAGGCGGAGGTTGTAGGTCAGCGCGATCCGCACGTGTTCTAACGTCCTCCCGACGAATCGGACCGGTCGGTGTTCCCGGTCATCCAGCGCTCCGGCCCCACCGGAACGCTGGGGGCGCGGGCCAGGGCCTGCGAGCCCGACACCACCTTCCCGTCCACCACCTGGGTCTGCGCCCAGACGTCCCCCAGTCTCCGGCCGAGCGGATCACGGAACGCCTTCCAGGCCTCCACCGCCGAGATGACGACCAGCCCGGCCAGCCCCGCCCGGAGGCCGAGAGGCTCGGGCATCATCCGGAGAAGGACGATCAGCGCCAGCGGTGCGTTCCGCAGCGTGCTGTCCCGGAACCGAGCGTCCGTGCGCAGAGGGAGGAACACCGCCTTCACCCCGAAGATGCGCTTGCCCACGCTCTGGCCGTGGAAGATGCCGTCGGCGAGGAGCAGATAGAGGACCGCCACCACCAGGCCCGCCCGTCCCGCCGCCACCGCGAGCGCGTAGGCCACACCGATGTCGGCCAGCCGCGCCATGCCCCGGAGCAGGAAGGAGCAGCGCGGGTACGGCGACTCGGGAACCCCGTCCTCGGGGACGAGATGGAGCTTGGGCGCCCCGAAGGGGGCTCGCAGCCGGCTCATGGGTCTTCTCCCTCGGCGGCCAGCGCCGCCAGCCGGCTCCAGGCGTCCTCCGCCCGGTGCTCGGTTCTCACCTCGGTCGCCTGCGCCTCGGTCCCCGGGGCCTCTCCGGCCCGGGTGAAGAAGACAAAGGCCATCGCCGGACGCTTGGAAGACTCGCGCATGGCGAACTGCACGTTCTCCAGCGCCCAGCCCTGCCGGACCCACACGTTCACCGTGTGCTCGAGGCTGCCCTCGTCCACGGTGGAGAGCTCCACCACCTTGTAGTGCAGGGCCTCCGGTCCGGGCGGAGGCTTCCCGGCGCTCTTGTGCTTGCCCTTGCGCGCGCGACTCACGAGTTCAGCAGCTCGGCGGCTTCCACCGCGTGGTAGGTGAGGATGAGGTCCGCGCCGGCGCGCTTGATGGAGGTCAGCACCTCCATCATCACCCGCTCTCCGTCGATCCAGCCGTTCGCCGCCGCTGCCTTCACCATCGCGTACTCACCCGACACGTTGTACGCGGCGACGGGGACATCGAACCGCTCCTTCACCTTGGAGATGACGTCCAGGTAGCTGAGGGCCGGCTTGACCATCACCAGATCCGCGCCCTCCTCGATGTCGAGCGCCGTCTCCTTCAGCGCCTCGCGGACGTTGCCCGGGTCCATCTGGTACCCCCGCCGGTCGCCGAACTGGGGCGTGCTCTGGGCCGCCTCCCGGAACGGCCCGTAGAACCCCGAGGCGTACTTGGCGGCGTAGCTGAGGATGGGCGTCCGGGAGAGCCCCGACCCATCCAGCGCCGTGCGGATGGCCGCCACCCGCCCGTCCATCATGTCCGAGGGGGCCACGATGTCCGCCCCGGCCCGGGCGCAGGACACCGCCATCTGCGCGAGGAGCGGGAGCGACTGGTCGTTGTCGACCTCGCCACCCTGGATGACGCCGCAGTGGCCGTGGTCGGTGTACTCGCAGAGGCACACGTCGGCGATGAGCTGCAGCTCGGGGACCGACTCCTTGAGCGCGCGGAGCGCCTTCTGGACGATGCCGTCCTCCGCCCAGGCGCCGGTACCCCGGGGGTCCTTGTGGCCGGGGATGCCGAAGAGGATGACGCTCGGCACCCCCACGGCCCGGGCCCGCTTCGCCTCCTCCACCGCCAGGTCCACCGACAGGTTGTCGATGCCCGGCATCGAGGGCACGGGATTCCTGACGCCGCGGCCCTCGACGACGAAGAGCGGGTAGATGAAGTCGGAGGGGCGGAGCTGGGTCTCGCGCACCATGCGCCGGAGCGCCTCGGTGCGGCGCAGCCGGCGGGGACGGTGAATGGGGAAAGCCATGGGCTTCGGGTGCTCCGTTCTACCGCGACAGCATAGCCGGAGCGTTAAGGAGGCGCCTCATGCCCAGCGGCTTCTCCTGGACCGCGATCGGCGTCGACCCGGCCCGGGTCCGAGTCGTCCGCGACGCACCCCTGCCCTCACGGGGCAAGTACGTCCTCTACTGGTGCATGGTGAACCAGCGCGTTGCGCACAACCACGCGCTGGAGACCGCCATTGCCCTCGGGAACAGGCTGCGGCTCCCGGTCGTCTGCTACCACGCGCTCCGGCCGGACTACCCGCATGCGTCGGACCGGCTCCACGCCTTCGTCCTGCAGGGGCTCGAGGAGCTGGGGGAGGCGATGCGGGCCCGGGGCGTCCCCTACTGGCTCGAGCTACCACGAACCCCTCGGCAGCACGTCCCCCGGCTGCGACGGCTGGGCGCGCACGCCGCCGCCGTGGTCTCCGACTGGGTTCCTTCCTTCATCATTCCCGGGCACCTCCGCGGCGCGGCGAAGGCGCTCGACGTGCCGCTGGTCGCGGTGGACGCGGCCTGCGTCGTCCCGATGCAGCGGATCCCGGAGAAGCAGGTGGGGGCGTACGCGCTCCGGCCCAAGCTGAGGAAGCTGTGGCCGGAGTACCTCGGGAAGCTCCCTCGGGGACGGGACCCCGCCCACGCCCGGGAAGCGGAGCGGGTCGACCTGGGCTTCACGCCCGTGAAGGACCCGGGCCAGATGGTGAAGCGGCTCGACACCTTCGACATCGACCACTCGGTGCCGCCCGTTGCGAGCCGCCCGGGCGGGCGGGCCGCGGCGCTCCGGGGGCTCCGCGGCTTCGTCCGGGAGCAGGTGACCCGGTTCGACGAGGCCCGGAACGATCCGGGGCAGCACGGCCAGTCCGGTCTCTCCGCAGCGCTCCACTGGGGGTTGCTCTTCGCCGGCGAGGTCGCCCAGGCCTGCATCGAGGCCCACGGCAGGGACCAGCCCGGAGTGGCCTCCTTCCTCGAGGAGCTCCTCGTCCGCCGGGAGCTGGCCTTCAACTACTGCCTCCACACGCCGGTGAAGGCTCAGCTGCAGCTCGGCTCGTTGCCCCGCTGGGCGCAGGACACCCTCTCCGCACATGCGAACGACCGGCGGGAGCACCTCTATGGCCTCGACCAGCTCGACCAAGGGGAGACCGAGGATCCCTTGTGGAACGCGGCCCAGCGCGAGCTTCGCGAGGAGGGGCGCATTCACGGGTACCTCCGGATGCTCTGGGGGAAGAAGATCCTCGAGTGGAGCCCCTCGCCGCAGGAGGCGCTCACCCGGATCGCGCACCTGAATGACCGTTACGCGCTCGACGGCCGGGACGCGGCGAGCGTCGCCAACTTCATGTGGATCCTCGGGTTGCACGACAGGCCCTTCCAGGAACGGCCGGTCCTCGGCAAGGTTCGGCCGATGAGCTCGCTCCGGACCGCCGAGAAAGTCGACCTCGGACCGTACCTGGCCCGCTACGGTGGGGCGGACGCGGCGCAGGTGAAGCTGCCGCGCCGGCGCGGGCGAGCGGCTCGCGGTGCATCGAGAGGAGCCTGAACGACGATGGGCAAGATCGACTTCCACGTGGCGCACACCCTCACCCTGGCCGAGGCCAAGAGGCGGATCGAGAAGCTGACCGAGCACTGGGCGAAGCACGGCATCCAGTCCACGTGGTCCGGGGACCAGGCCACGCTGCGCGGGAAGGTGATGGGCATCGCGCTCGACGCCACGCTGCGGGTCACCGACAAGACCGTCGGCGGCGAGGCGACCGACCCGGGGATGCTGCTGCGCGGGCAGGCGAGGAAGTACCTGACGAGCAAGTTCGAGACGTGGCTGGATCCGAAGAAGACGGTGGAGGAGCTGGAGCGCGGGTGAGCGACCCCGAGTTCGAGGCGGCGCGCGCTGCCCGGTCGCGCGCTCCGTAGCAACCTCGCTTCGGAAGGCGGGGCAGCAACCTCCTGGCGTCTCGGTGTCTGTCGAGGACATGCCGGTCCCCTCCTCGCCGCCCGTCCCCCGCTCCTCCAGCCCCGTTGCGCTAGGGTCCCCTCGCCATGCGTGACACCCGGATGAGCCTGGCCAGCTTCGAGCGACTCGCGACCCGCGGGAACCTCGTGCCGGTGTGGCGCGAGCTCCCCGGGGACACCGAGACGCCGGTCAGCGCCTTCCTCAAGCTCCCGACCCGGTCCCACGCCTTCCTCCTCGAGTCGGTGCAGGGCGGCGAGCGCTGGGGCCGCTACTCCTTCCTCGGTGACGAGCCCATCGCCCTCGTCCGCCAGGGCCCGGACGGAACGCTGCTCGAGCAGGTCGACTCCCGCACGTTCGAGGACGAGCTTCCGCCGCTCGAGGCGCTCCGCGAGCTGATGGACACGTTCGAGTTCGCCCGGCCCGAGGGAGCTCCTCCCTTCGTCGGCGGCCTGGTCGGCTACCTGGGCCACGGCGCGGTCCGCTGGTTCGAGCCGCGGGTGCCGCAGCGGCACGGACCCGACCCGGACTTCCCCGACGGCGAGTGGATGCTGGTCGACCGCTGCGCGGTGTTCGACAACCTGAGCCACCGGCTCCGCATCTGGGCGTCGGTGCACCTGCCGCTCCACGGGAGCGTCGAGGAGGCCTACCGCGCCGCGATGGCCCGTGCCGATTCGCTCGCCGAGGCGCTTCAGCGGAAGCTCCCCGAATCTGCGCCTCCGCCCACGCTGGGCAGGCTCGAGGACGGATGGGAGCGCGCCGGATTCGAGTCCGCCGTCGCCCGGGCGCGCGAGTACATCGCCGCCGGCGACTGCTACCAGGTCGTCCTCTCCCGGCGCCTCTCCGCCGACTACCAGGGCGACCCGTTCGAGCTCTATCGCGCGCTCCGCCGCGTCTCGCCCACCCCCTACCTCTTCTTCCTCCGCTTCGGAGACCGAGCGCTGGCCGGTGCCTCGCCCGAGCTCCTGGTTCGCCTCTCCGGCGAGACGGTCACCGTCCGTCCCATCGCCGGAACCCGCAAGCGCGGCGCGACGCCGGTAGAGGATGCGGCGCTCGAGGCCGAGCTCAAGGCGGACCCCAAGGAGCGCGCCGAGCATGTGATGCTCGTCGACCTCGGACGGAACGACGTGGGCCGGGTCAGCCAGCCCGGGACGGTGAAGGTCGAGGAGCGCGAGGTCATCGAGCGTTACAGCCACGTGATGCACATGGTCAGCCAGGTCTCCGGGAAGCTCATTCCGGGCCTCGACGCCTGGGACGTGGTCGCCGCCGCGTTCCCCGCCGGGACGGTCAGCGGAGCCCCCAAGGTGCGCGCGCTGGAGATCATCGACGAGCTGGAGCCCGTCTCTCGCGGGCCCTACGCCGGCGCGGCCGGTTACGTCGGCTTCGACGGGGACATGGACCTGGCCATCGTCATCCGCAGCGTCGCCCTGAGCGGGCGGCGGCTCCGCTTCCAGGCCGGTGCGGGCATCGTCCACGACAGCGTCCCCGAGGCCGAGTACCAGGAGACGGCGCACAAGCTCCGGGCCGCCCTGGTCGCCATCGCCGGAGACGAGGCCGGACAGTGATCCTCGTCGTCGACAACTACGACTCCTTCACCTTCAACCTCGTCCAGGCGCTGCAGTCGCTGGGGGCAGAGGTGGAGGTCCAGCGGAACGACGAGGTCTCGGTCGAGGACGTGCGGGCGATGGCCCCCGAGGCCCTGGTCCTCAGCCCCGGCCCCTGCACCCCCGCCGAGGCCGGGATCTCGGTTCCGCTCATCCGCGCGCTCAGCGGCTCCGTCCCCATCCTCGGGGTGTGCCTCGGTCACCAGTCCATCGGCGCGGCCTTCGGCGGAGTGGTCCGGCGCGCCGGCCGCGTGGTGCACGGGAAGACCTCGCCGGTCTCGCACGAGGGCACTGGCCTCTTCACCGGGCTGCCCCGTCCGCTCTCCGTCGGGCGCTACCACTCCCTCGTGGTGGACCGGCCCTCGCTCCCCGAGATGCTCGAGGTGACCGCGGTCTCCGCCGACGACGGAGAGGTCATGGCCGTCCGCCACAAGAGCCACCCCACGGTGGGCGTCCAGTTCCATCCGGAGAGCGTGCTCACCCCGGACGGACCCACGCTCCTCCGCAACTTCCTCCAGGGACGCCTCGGGCCATGAAGGCGGTCCTCCAGAAGCTCGTGGACCGGGTGGAGCTCTCGCCCGAGGAGGTCGAGGAGGCTTTCGAGACCATCTTCCGGGGCGAGGCGACCGCGGCCCAGATGGGCGCCTTCCTCGTCGGCCTGCGGATGAAGGGCGAGACTCCGGCGGAGATCGCCGCCGCGGCGACGGTCATGCGCCGCCGCGCGACTCCGGTCCGGACCCCGCCCGGCCGGGTGGTGCTCGATACCTGCGGCACCGGTGGCGACGGGGCGGGAACCTTCAACATCTCCACCGCCGCGGCGCTCGTGGTCGCCGGGGCCGGGGTCACCGTCGCCAAGCACGGCAACCGGAGCGTCTCCTCCCGGAGCGGGAGCGCCGACCTCCTGACCGCCTGCGGGGTGCAGGTGGACGCCCCGGTGGAGGTCGTCGAGCGCTGTCTCGACGAGGTGCACCTCGGGTTCCTCTATGCACCGGCCCTTCACGGAGCGATGCGCCACGTGGCCCCGGTGCGCCGCGAGGTCGGCGTGCGGAGCATCTTCAATCTGCTCGGACCGCTGGCCAACCCGGCGCGCGCCCCGCGCCAGCTCCTCGGGGTCTACTCCTCGGCGCTCGTCCCCGTGGTGGCCGAGACGCTGGCCCGGCTCGGCACCGAGCGCGCCCTGGTGGTGCACGGCCTCGAGGGCCTCGACGAGATCTCCCCGAGCGGTCCGACGCGCGCCGCCTGGGTCGAGGCAGGCCGCGTGCGCGAGGTCGTCCTCCAGCCCGAGGACGGGGGCCTCCAGCCGGTGCCGCGCGGCGCGCTCCAGGGCGGGTCGCCCGAGGACAACGCGAGGCTGCTCGCCATCGTTCTCGAGGGACGCGCCGGGCCCCTGCGCGACGCGGTGCTGCTCAACGCGGGCGCCGCGCTGTGGGTCGCCGACGCCGTACAGACCCTGGCCGAGGGCGTCCTCCGCGCCGCCGAGAGCGTCGACTCCGGGGCCGCGCGCACCCGCCTGGAACGCCTGGTGGCCCTCACCCGGGCGGGCGTGGCGGCGTGAGCTCCGCCGACTCCCGCGTCTGGCGGCCTCCTCGCGGAGCGCTCGCGGAGCTGGTGGCCGGCGCCCTCGAGGACTGCCTGCGCCGGATGCACGATCGGCCGGACCTCCTCGCCGACGTGGCGAGCCGCCCTCGCCGCCCGCCGCGGTTCGAGGCGGCGCTGCGCGGCGGCCGGGGCTTCCCGCTCGTCTGCGAGGTGAAGCGGGCCTCGCCTTCCGCGGGCGCCATCCGGGCGGTGGACGCGCCCGCGCAGGCCCGTGCCTACGCCGACGGCGGCGCCCGGTGCGTGAGCGTCCTCACCGAGGGGCGCCGCTTCGGTGGAGACCTCGAGGATCTGCGCTCAGTCCGCGCAGCCGTGGACCTGCCGCTGCTTCGCAAGGACTTCATCGTCCATCCGCACATGCTGGCCGAGGCGGTGGACGCCGGCGCAGACGCGGTGCTGCTCATCGTCGGCGCGGTCGAGCCGGTGCGCCTGGACGAGCTGTGGACCGGCGCGCGCGCGCTCGGGCTGGACGTGCTGCTCGAGGTGGTCCAGCCCTTCGAGCTCGAGGCGCCCGACCTGCTCGACGCGACCCTGGTGGGAGTGAACGCTCGCGACCTCGAGACGCTGGAGGTCGACGAGGGTCGGTTCGAGCGGCTGGCTCCCGTGCTCCGCCGACCCGACCGCCTCCTGCTCGCGGAGAGCGGCATCCGCACCCCGGACGACGTCCGGCGGCTCGCCGCGGCCGGAGCGGGCGCTGCGCTGGTCGGCGAGAGCGTGATGCGAGCGAAGGACGCTGCGGCGGCCGTGCGGACCCTGGTGGAGGCGCTCCCGTGAGGACGCGCATCAAGGTCTGCGGCATGACCCGCCTGGAGGATGCGCTCGATGCCGTGGCCGCGGGCGTGGACGCCGTGGGCTTCAACTTCTGGCCGGGGAGCAAGCGCCACGTCGACGTAGCCCGGGCGAAGGCAATCGCCGCCGCCCTCCCGCCCGGCGTGCTCCGCGTGGGCGTCTTCGTCCGCGCCAGTCCCGAGGACGTGCGCGCGGCCGTCGCCGAGGTCGGGCTCGGAGCGGTGCAGCTCCACGGGGACGAGGACCCGGCGGAGCATGCCGGCGCCGGCGTGCCGCTCTGGCAGGTGCTCCGCATCGAGTCCTCCCTGCCCGCCTCGGTGTCGCCCCGCGCCGCCGAGCTCCTCCTCGACGCGAAGGTGGAGGGCTTCGGCGGCTCCGGGCGCAGCTTCGACTGGGCCCTCGCCCGCGACGCCCGGCGTTTCGGGCTGCCCTTCTGGCTCGCCGGCGGTCTCACCCCGGCGAACGTGGGCGAGGCGATCCGCCGGGCCGAGCCGACGGGCGTGGACGTCGCCTCGGGCGTCGAGTCGCGCCCCGGGGCGAAGGATCCTGCGCTGGTCAGGGCATTCGTGGCCGCGGTGCGCGCGGCGGAGGGACGATGAGCGGGCCGGAGCAGCAGGCGGGGAGGTTCGGTCGGTACGGAGGTCGCTACGTCCCGGAGACGCTCATCCCGGCGCTGGACGACCTCGCCGCCGCCTGGGCCGCGGCGCGGGTCGACCCGGCGTACCGGGCCGAGGTGGCCGCCGATCTGCGCGACTGGGCCGGCCGACCGACGCCCCTGACCTTCGCCGCCCGCCTCTCCGAGGCCTTCGGCGGCGCCGAGGTCTGGCTGAAGCGCGAGGACCTGCTCCACACCGGCGCGCACAAGGTGAACAACACCGTGGGTCAGGTGCGGCTCGCGCTCCGGATGGGAAAGAAGCGGGTCATCGCGGAGACCGGGGCGGGCCAGCACGGCGTCGCCACCGCCGCCTCGTGCGCCCGCCTCGGGCTGCCCTGCGAGGTGTTCATGGGCGCCGAGGACGTCCGGCGACAGGCGCCCAACGTCCAGCGGATGCGCCTCTTCGGGGCCACGGTGCGACCGGTGGAGAGCGGCAGCCGCACCTTGAAGGACGCGATGAACGAGGCGATCCGCGACTGGGTCACGAACGTCGAGACCACCTTCTACGTCATCGGGAGCGTCGCCGGCCCGCACCCCTACCCGACCTTGGTGAGGGATCTGCAGCGGATCATCGGCGACGAGGCGCGAGCCCAGTGGACGGAGCGGCTCGGAGGGCTGCCCGACGCGGTCGTCGCCTGCGTCGGCGGCGGATCCAACGCCATGGGTG
>DASXGF010000526.1:0-1988 GCA_036489275.1 Myxococcaceae bacterium
TGAGCTACGAGCTCTTCGAGAAGCGCTTCCTGGCCCTGAAGCGCTACTTCGAGCGCCGACCGCGCCGAGGGGTGGTGAGCGGTCCGGCGGGGGCGCTCTCCGCCGCCGAGCCCGTGCTGTCGGTGACCACCGAGCCGGCCGCTCTCACCCGGCGACGAGCACCGCCCCGATGAACCGTTCGGGCCCGATCAGCTCGAGTATCCGCTGCGCGTCGGGAATGCGGGTGCGCTGACGCTCGAGCAGGAGCAGCACCGCATCGCAGGTGGAGAGCAGACCGATCGCGACTGGATTCTCCAAGGGACTGTCGGCGGCGAGGATGAACCGAGCCCGCTCCGGCGCGGACTCCAGCTTCTTCGGGGACAGGGCATGAGCGACGGCTGCCACCCGGCCGACGTTCGCGTCCAGGGCGTTTACCAGTTTCAGCGTCTGCGCTCGTTCTCCCTCGACCAGCTGGAACTTCTGAGCGAGCCGCCAGGCCCGCGGGGCATTTCCCGGCGCCACCAGGGCGAGGGTTCTCCAGGGACGAGCCCGCAGGCTGTACCAGAGGGCGCTCACCTCCGGCGGCGGCTGCCGCTTCCGGTCGGATCCGGCTGGGCCCTCGTCGAGTGGCGCTCGGTCGCTGTCGTGCTCGTCGCTTCCCATGACCGCGCGCGCTCCCCGCCGGACTATCATGGAAGAGGCCTCGCCGCTCGGCGGCTCAGAGGTCTCTCAGCGTCTGCAGCAAGGGAAGGCCGAGGGCGTGCTCCACCTGCCAGTCCTCGACGAAGGTTCGGGAGCCCAGGTCCACCAGGGTGGGCCCGAACGCTGCCAGGACGAGGCCCGCCACCATGCTGGCGATGGCCACCAGGAAGGCCTTGGGCTTGATCGGTCCGCGAGGCCGCTGCGGGGGGCGGATCACCGCGTAGCGGTACTTGAACGCCGCCCGCGCGCTCTCCAGCTCCAGCTGCGCGGCCTCGATCCGGTCGAGGAGCGCGTTGTACCGGGTGAAGGCATGACGGAGCTCGGTCTTCGCGTAGTCGATCTCTGGGTCCCGGTCCTCCTGGGGATCCTGCGCGGTGAAGGCCATGGTGTCGAGTGCCGCCAGCCGGGCTCGCTTGATCTTGAGGGGCACGTCCGGAAGCAGCCCACGCTTCTTGAGCTCGGCCTCCAGCGGGGCGAGTTCCTCCTTCAGCATGGCGATCTGCGGGGATTCCTCCTGCAGCGCCTCGAGCTCCTCCCGGAGGTCCACCACGGTCGGGTGCGTATCCGAGTACCGCGCGCGCTGCTCCTCGAGCTTCGTCTCCAGATCCGCGATGCGCCGCTGGCGAGACTCCTGGAGGGCGGCGATGGCCCGCTGCCTGCTCTCCACCTGGGACTCGAGGTCGGAGCCCTCCTTGTCCGGTGGCCGGGGAACGGGAAGCAGCGGGGTCAGAAGCGGTGGAGGGCGGCGACCCAGCTTGGCGGCCCGTTGCTCCCGGGCCTCCTGGACCTTCTTCACCGAGTCCTCGAGCCCCTCGCGCGCAAGGGTGGCACGATTCTCCAGAATGCCGATCGCCTCGCCGATGGTGGAGATCTCCGCCACCTGCCGGGCCTCGAGGAAGTTCTGCTGGGCGGCCTCGACGAGCCGCAGGGCCAGCTGCGGATCCGGGAACTGAATCCCGATCGTCACCGTGGTCTGATCAGAGTTCACCCACAGGCTCTTCTCCAGGAGACCGACGAATCCTTCCACCTGGTCCTCGGGGCTGGGCGGCGGAAAGAGCCGGCGCCAGAGCGCGTCCTTCAGCCGGGGAATCGGGGCCCGCGCGTTCGGCCACTGCTCGACCACCGAGGTCTGGCGCACCAGCGCCACCAGGTTCTCGTGACTGAATACCGTCTCGAACGCGTACTTCCCGGGGTTGCTGTCGCGAGTCCCCGGCGGACCTGGAGGAGCCGCCGTGCTCAGACCCGAGATGAGCTGGGTGGGGGAGACCTGGATGGTCGTCTGGACGTCGTAGGTCTTGGGAAGGCCG